>JAKAOI010000273.1 GCA_021812265.1 Chloroflexota bacterium
TCAAAAATTGCGCAGTTCAGCGCTCGCGCGCATCAAAGATGAAGTGGAACAGTACCGGCAGAACCAGCCATATATCTCACTGGATTTCAAGCGCGATCCCATTGACAATCTTGCGCCTGCATGGAGCGCCGGTGAGAAAAACTATCCTTCGGGCGCATCCATCTTACAGATTTTTAACGACGCCGGCGGCCGCTTGGTGATTCTGGGCGCGCCGGGAGCGGGCAAAAGCTATATGCTGCGCCGGCTGGCGCTGGAATTGCTGCAAACCGACCGGGAAGTCATCCCTGTTGTGTTTTCGCTCGCGTCGTGGCCGAGCATCCAACGGAAAAATCTAGTCAGAATGCCATATTTGTCGCGATTCGAAACATTCCTTGCATCGTGGCCGAACACACAACAGCAAGATCTAGGCGAGTGGATGATGGAATATTTACCGCAATATCTTGGCGTTGCAAAACACATAGCGCAAGAATTGCTTGACCAACGTCGTATTTTGCCGTTGTTCGACGCATTTGATGAGGTGAAGGACGCGCTGCGAACTGACTGTATTGAAGCTATCAATACGTATCTCGGTGATAATATGACTCCTCAGTTTGCTTTGACTTCTCGCGTGGCTGAATATGAGGCGATGAGTCAAAAGCATCGATTAGCGTTGCAGTTTCCTCCGGCGCGAATTCAACCATTGAGTGAAGCGCAAATTCAAGATTTTTTAGACAATATCACCGGGGATGTCTCTGCGTTGCGGTCGGCGATTGCTCAGGATAATGTTTTACGTGAACTGACGCATACTCCGCTCTTCCTCGGTGTTGCGGCAACGGCCCTGAGCAATGAACCCAGCGCGGTGATTCCTGCAGGGTTGGATGAACAAGGGATGCGAGACTTTTTATATGCGCGTTATGCGCCGCGCGCGCTGGATCGGCAAGACGCCAAAGTAAAAGCCGACGGCCAGCATAAAAAAAGATCTGAGCAACCGCAAGCGGCGTTGTCGCGCGCGCAAATAACGCATACATTGCAATGGCTGGCGTGGGGAATGGAGCGCCGCGACGAGAGCCGTGACGTGTTTTATATTGAGCAATTGCAGGCTGATTGGGCGCCGGTGAAAGCGCCGATGACACGGCGATATCTCTGGCTGGTCTATACGCTGTTCAGCGCGCTGGTCATCGAGCCGTTTTTTTGGCTGGTCTTTTGGCTGGCTTATGTGTTGTTTGGAGCGTCAGTGGGCGCGCCAATCTCCGGATTAATCTTTGGATTGCTCTTTGTGCCGTTTGGTGTACTGTCAAGCACGATTTACAATAGCGTGACAAAAATAGCGCCACCCGAACGTTTGTCAGTTTCTTTTGGTCGACTATTCCTCTGGCTAATCAACGGGCAGATCGTCGGATTGTTTGTTGGGTTGATCGTCGAGCCATTTTTGGGGTCGGTTTATGGACAAATTGTCTGGTTGTTTGTTGGGTTGGTCCTCGGAATGTTCAGAGGACTGACTGTTGGATTGACGCCATCAAGATTGCAAGATGATGTTGGGGTGGTTCCCAATCAAGGGATCATCAATGCAGCGCATAACGCTTGGTTGATTGTGCGGATTGGATTTGGCGTATCAATTTTGACATGCATTGGCCTCATTTTTTGGCGTTCTGTTTCCCCAATATGGCAAAACCATACAAACATGATTGAGGGAATCATCATTCTTTCCCTGCTTCCTCTCGCAATAGCTATTCTGTTTGCATATTTTCGCGGCTTCAAAACTGTTCTGCTCCACGCTGTTTTGCGGCGCTCGCTGGCGCGGGTGGGGGCGATTCCGCGAGATTTTACCGGGTTCCTTGAATACGCTGCCGGGGCGGTAATTCTCTATCGGAGCGGCGGTGGGTTTCGGTTTTTGCACGGGACTCTGCGCGAGTACTTGGCGCGGCAATTCAAGCCGGGCGAGCGGTTTAAGCCTGTGAAGAAATGACGCTTGGCGTGTTTATATAACCGGCGCGCAGGCGGGAAGCTATGTTTTCCTGCCTGCGATCAATTGATGTTATGTTTGTTGCGTCCCCGGCCTTGGTTTACAGATGAGGATGCGCATGGTACGATTGACGCAGTAATGAAGCTGAATGGAAAGGCGCTCACACGCTATGCAATGGTTACATCGAATGGCAAAAATAATGCCTCGGCGGCTGCTCCACATGTTCTTGTTTTTCTTTCTCATTTTTTTCACATTGACAGCGTGCGTCGGCGCTGTTACTCCGCAAAATACCCCGGCGGCGGCATTTTCTGGCGCAACATCCTGGATTATTGCTCGCTCTGCTCTGGATCGTCTTCAATCTGCGGGTATGTCTTCTTCTCAAATGGCTGCTTATTTCGATAATAGCCACACCTACATTTTGGGGACACAGCCTGATGGGTGGCAGAGCATTATCACCATGGACTTTACCAGTTATGCGGCGATGCAGCAATCATTTGCCAATAACCAAGTTTCCTCTTCAGTGCAGGCAATTGTGTATGATCCTGAAGCATGGTCATTTACCCCTCTTTCGGAACAACAGAATATCATCGCAACCATCGCAGCAGCGGCGGCGCTGGCGCATGCGCACCACAAGCAGTTTATTGTTACGCCTGCAACGGATCTGATACGTGTTGTTGCTCCTGCCACTATAGGCGATCCCTATACGCGCTTTCTTGCCACACAGATTATTGGGAATGCCGCAAAAGTTGCTGACATCGTCGAGATTCAGGCGCAGGGGGCAGAAACCAACCTTCCCCGCTTCACTCAATTTGTTGCGGCAGCTGTTGCTCAAGCCAAGGCGGCAAAACCAGATATTAGCGTCTTTGTAGGGTTGAGCACGAATCCAAGCGGCCAACAAGTTACAGGCGCACAGCTTAAAGCAGCTTTCCAAGCCACACACACATATGTGAATGGATATTGGCTTAATATCCCCAGCAGCCAAGGGGGATATTGTCCCAAATGCGGAGCGCCGCAGCCACAAGTTGCTATTGATTTTCTGAAGAGTCTTGGCGGCTAATACGATGATTTGGTATTTGCAATATTGCCCATAAAACGTGTGGATGCTCATCCAACATTGGCGCCTATTTGTGTTAGAGATCAAAATTGGGGTTAGGTTTGACTTCAGCGCCTCTTAATCTGCGCTGTTATGTCGCTAACCCGCTGTATTATCCCAATAATTTATTGAACAGGTAATGATTATGTTGAAGAAACGCTTCCAAAACTTTCGCTTTCATTCCATCTCGCGTAAATTTGTCGCCGAGATATTAATTGGCGTGGTTGTGATTGGTTTGGCTGTGAATGGCCTGAGTAATGAAATTCATCTGCCTATATATGTCAATGTCGCAATAATGGTTGCCGGTCTGATTTTGATGCTTGTTATGCGGCTGTCAGATCGCGAAGAGATAATTTTGGATGAAGGAATATTTCAAAAATTGCATAACTCAGCGCTTGCGCGCATGAAAGACGAAATTGAACAGTACCGGCAGAACCAGCCATACATCCCACTGGATTTCAAGCGCGATCCTATTGACAATCTTGCGCCAACATGGAGCGCCGGTGAGAAAAACTATCCTTCCGGCGCATCCATCTTACAGATTTTTGATGACGCCGGTGGCCGCTTGGTGATCCTTGGCGCGCCGGGAGCAGGCAAAAGCTACATGCTGCGCCGGCTGGCGCTGGAATTGCTGCAAACCGACCGGAAAGTCATTCCAGTTGTATTTTCGCTTGCGTCGTGGCAAGGATCACAACAGAAAGATCTCAACACGTGGATGCTGGAATATTTGCCGCAGTATCTTGGTGTTGCAAAACACATAGCGCGAGAATTGCTTGATCGGCGTCGTATCTTGCCATTGTTTGACGCATTTGATGAGGTAAAGGACGCGCTGCGAACTGACTGTATTGACGTCATCAA
Source organism: Chloroflexota bacterium (assembly GCA_021812265.1). Taxonomy (GTDB): domain Bacteria; phylum Chloroflexota; class Ktedonobacteria; order Ktedonobacterales; family JACDGC01; genus JAJYBV01. The sequence goes on from JAKAOI010000273.1 coordinate 3,894, forward strand.
TATGTATCTTACTAATCATAGAATTCTTCGAATGGTTTTGACTTCTCGTGTGGCTGAATATGAGGCGATGGATCAAGAGCATCGATTAGCGTCGCAGTTTCCTCCGGTACGAATTCAACCACTGAGTGAAGCGCAAATTCAAGACTTTTTAGACAATATCACCGGGGATGTCTCTGTGTTGCGGTCGGCGATTGCTCAG
>JAKAOI010000274.1 GCA_021812265.1 Chloroflexota bacterium
GATTTATCTTCCCGAACGCACGGATATTGATTCGCGCGCTCAAAGGACACCCGTGCCCGGTCTGCCGAACAGCAAAAAAAACCAGAATCAGCAGCGATACCTAAAACGCTCTGACACTTTGGTTATTGTACTGTTGGTTGGTGTTATTGCGCTGATTATTGCCGGAGCAAGTCGGGCGACCGTGCATACACGCTCCGTAACCATCTCGCTGTCTCCCTTTATTTTGCCGCTTTATGCCGGCTATTCGCTGCTGCGAATGATTGTGGCGTATATTATTTCTCTTATTTTTACTTTAGTGTATGGTCATATCGCCGCCACAAATAAATTAGCTCAGCGTTTTATGATCCCAATATTAGATATATTGCAAAGCATTCCCATTTTATCTTTTTTACCGAGTGTAGTGCTAACCTTGGTTGCCTTATTTCCTCACTCTAGCATTGGTGTAGAACTGGCGGCCGCAATATTGATTTTTACCAGTCAAGCGTGGAATATGACGTTCAGTTTTTATCACTCAGCTGCCACTATTCCCGCCGAATTACAAGAAGCCGCTGCAATTTATCGCTTATCGCCTTGGCGGCGTTTTTTGAAGCTGGAAGTTGCATATTCCATGATTGGTCTTATTTGGAATAGTATGATGAGCTGGGCCGGCGGCTGGTTCTTTTTGGTCGCTGCAGAGCAATTAACCCTTGGGTCGCAGTCATATCAATTACCCGGCTTGGGATCTTATATTCAGGTTGCCGCGAATCAAGGAAACATCACTGCTATGGCGTATGGACTTATTACATTAGTCGTTATGATCGTGCTGCTGGATGTTTTATTGTGGCGTCCGGTGGTAGCGTGGGCCGATAAATTTAAATTTGAAATGGCAAAATCATCCGAAACACCAAACTCGCCTGTTTTAGATTTATTGCAGCGTTCACGGACCCTAGAAACAATTCAAATAAAAATCTTACACCCAACGCAAGATTTTTTTGCTGCATTACTGGATAAATTGTTTCCTGCGCATGATTCGGCAGCAACCGCGCAATCTTTTCGCCGACAGAAGTTTTCCCTTGATAAGGCCGCAGGATGGGTTATAACCGCTGCGCTGATTTTAGCCGGGATGATAGGACTGCTGCAGGCGGCGCGGCTGCTGCTGCAGGTTCGCCCTGTTGAATGGCTGCAGTTATTGGGTATGGATAGTTTGACACTGTTGCGCACATTTTTGGCAATGGCTATATCATTTGTATGGGCTGTGCCCGCAGGAACAGCAATAGGCATGAATCCTAATCTGTCGCGGCGCCTGCAGCCGATTGTGCAAGTTGTTGCTTCTATACCGGCTACTGCGCTGTTTCCGATAATTTTACTGTTGGCGCTGAAATTACCTGCAGGCATCAATGTCGCCGCAATTATTCTTATGCTGCTTGGCACACAGTGGTATGTTTTGTTTAATGTTATCGCCGGCGCAATGGCTATTCCTACCGATCTGCGCGAAGCGGCGCAAAATTTTCATGTAATTGGCTGGCGTCGCTGGAAAATTCTGATTTTTCCCGCTATTTTTCCATATTTAGTCACCGGTATGATTACTGCCAGCGGCGGCGCGTGGAACGCCAGTATCGTTGCCGAATATGTGCAATTTGGCGGTAAAACATTTATCGCTCCCGGGTTGGGGTCTTCCATTGCGCAAGCTGCCGCTAACGGCTCAATTCCCATATTGCTGGCCAGCACATTGTTGATGGCGGCAACAGTTGTTACTATGAACCGCTTAGTTTGGCGCAGATTATATAAACTGGCTGAGCGCCGGTTTACCTTAGCCTGATTAATTGATTCGATGAATAGAGGAGGGAAAATGAAATATGGCTTTAAATAATTCCCGCAAAATAGAAGCGCCTTCACAGGTTATTATTCTTGAAGCTGCCGGTATATATAAATCATATGTAAATCAAACCGGAGCAAAGGCCGAGGCGCAGGCAACTACCGTTTTGGAAAATATTCAATTGCAAATTCATGATGGCGAGTTTGTCGCCATTTTGGGGCCTTCCGGCTCGGGTAAATCTACGCTTCTGCGCATTCTCTCCGGTCTTATCCCGTCATCGCGCGGCGAAATTCGGTATCATGGAGAAACAGTCTCCGGCCCCAATCCGCATGTCGCTATTGTCTTTCAAACATTTGCGCTTTTTCCATGGCTTACGGTTTTGGAAAATGTAGAACTGGGGCTGGAATCGCAGCCGGAAATATCAAAAACCCAGCGGATGAAAAAATCACTGAACGCTATTGACCTGATAGGTTTGGATGGTTTTGAAGACGCCTACCCAAAAGAGCTTTCAGGAGGCATGCGCCAACGAGTAGGCTTTGCGCGCGCTTTGGTTGTAGAGCCGGAAATATTGTTTATGGATGAGCCGTTCAGCGCGCTGGATGTTTTAACCGCCGGCAATTTGCGGACAGAGTTGATGCGGCTGTGGCGTGAACGCAAAATACCCACAAAATCTATCGTAATGGTAACACATAATATTGAAGAAAGTGTTTTAATGGCGGATAAAATTGTGGTGATGGGGCACGATCCCGGCAGAGTGCGCGCCGTTTTGTCCGGCATAGCAATTCAGGAACGGGGTAAAAAAAATCCGGAAAGTGAAGCGCTGATAGATTTGGTGTATACCATCATAACACAGCCGGATGAAGATGCGGATGAAATTATTGCTGCCCGGATGAAAAAGTCCGGGCCGGCGCAGAAATCTCCGGTAAAAACGAGCAGATCCTATCAATTTTTGCCGCATATTCAAATCAGCACCTTGAACGGGTTAGCGGAATTGATTGCGCGGCGCGGCGGTAAGGAAGATCTTTCGGTGTTGGGCAGAGAATTGCAGATGGAAATTGATGATTTGCTGCCATTGGTAGAAGCGTTTGAAATATTGGGATTTGGCGAAGCTACTGAAGGGGACCTGATTTTAACCGCTGAAGGGCAGCGGCTGGCTGAAGGCAATGAATTGGAAGATAAAGAAATATTCCGAGAGCAAGCGTTACAATATGTAGAACTTATTCGCCTGATAAAACAAACACTGGATAAAGATCCCCGGCGTGAGACAGAAGAAGACGCCATATTAAGCAAGCTGCAGGAATATTTTACCGAAGACGAGGCGCGCCGGCAGTTAGATACAGCAGTGTCTTGGGGAAGATACGCCGAACTGTTTGCCTATGATAATGAAAGCGGCTTGCTCTATTTAGAAGACACCGCTGCAACACAGGAAGGATAGGCCGAGTGTGACACAATCATGAGTATTCCCAAAATCCAGAGTTGCAAAAGGTAGTGCTTGCCTCTACAAATGTTAAAGAAATTAATGCCGTGTTTTTGTAATATCACTGCCAACAGCCCAAAATTATGGAAACCATGAAAATAATCACCGTTGTTTCAGCGGTATTTGGTCTCCAGCCCAAGAGTGGCTGGAGACGGATCAGTTTACTTTGAAAATGTCGCAGCCAATACAAGTTCATTAAAATTGCTTGTATTAGCCGCCATTTTAGAATATGCTCAAGGGTTAGTTATCTGTGGAAACGTATTATTATCTTGCACCGTTCCATGCCATTCGTCCCACAAATTGATTAAAGTGGAATATCGATTTTCTGGGATATTAAAAATAGTGAAGAGAGTAAATATTCTAACAATAGAATCGGTTTTAGCGGTTTCAACAGGTATTCCCCAATGCTTGAATTGTACCTGATAGATATAATATGTTGATGGATACTTAGGTTCATGAGGAAACGCTGATGCAATCTCTGTGGAAGAATATACAAACCCGTTAATATATCTATATGCATCTCCAACATTCAAGGTGGTATCTGTTGTTGAAATGAGTTGTGTATGACCGTTTTGAACTTTTGAAAGGGTTATCACAACCTCATCCGGATGGGAGGCAAAATTCTGTACAAGCAAAACCATATTCTCAAGCACAAAAACGCCAATAACAATGCGAATCAGTACTGTGCGGTTAAAAATTTTTCGCAGCCATTTCATCATGTTTTTTCCTTTCATGCCTCAATTGCAGGTGTGTTTGAGTATACACACCTGCTTGTTTCCGTTAATTATAAGCGTTCCAATAGATGTTACAAAGAGCTGC
>JAKAOI010000275.1 GCA_021812265.1 Chloroflexota bacterium
TCCGATCTCCCGGTGTTATACCCAAATAATGCGTTATCTTGCCGTTTTTTTAAGGAGTATGTTCCCGCGTCTTGCTGATCGGTCCACCCTGCCGGAAGATCATCTGCAGATTGCAGTTCTTCATACACAATAGCGCCGCTGTTTATGGTGGGACCAATAATGGTATACCCACGAGTATGCAACGCTATAAATAGCGTATCGAAATCTGCGCGGTTTAAAATATAAGAATTACGCACACTAGCCTCCTTATTCAGTTGCAAACATGTTACACGCTTCTTTTACCTATTTGCATAGCAAATCATACTACTTCACTGTTACGCTTCATTTTTAGTATATATCTTAGCAAAACACACAGCGCATGATTTTGAACGCAACAAATATATTGTGCGCAAAGTGTGAGTTTCATTTTTATATCACACAAAACTGTATGAACAATAGGAATTTACCGCTTAGTTCCCAGCTATCTTTAGTGTATACAGCATGATATGATAAAATCATACTAAAATACTCAGATTTCAGATGGTCTGATACACATAACCTTCAATAACACCGGCTTCGGAAATATACATAAAAAATATAGTAATCCGAACTCTGTAATATACATCGGAGTGTTCAGCCTAATGGCTTTTTCTTCTAGGAGCATTTCATGGTAAAAAGTCTAACGCAACAACAGCGTTCCCAAAGACAATTGCGTCTGCTGCAGCTATTAACAGCGTTTGGTCCCGGCTTAATGGTTATGCTGGCTGATACCGACGCGGGCAGCATTATCACCGTTGCGCAATCCGGCGCACAGTGGGGATATGCGATGATTCTGCCACAAATTATCCTTATTCCTATTTTATTTTTTATACAAGAGGTTACAATACGCTTAGGATTAGCAACCGGTAAAGGCCATGGCGAAGCAATTCGAGAAGTGTTTGGAATGAAATGGGCGTTTGTTTCGGTTATCACCATGTTCATTGCCTCATTGGGCGCGCTGGTAACAGAATTTGCCGGTATAGCTGGGGTTGGCGCGCTATTTGGCGTTCCACCTTGGATGAGCGTCAGTTTAGCAACCATCCTGCTGATAGCAATCGGTATTACAGGAAGTTACAAGCGTTTTGAAATTATCGGTATTTCTATTGGGCTTTTAGAATTGTTCTTTATCATTTCGGCTTTTGCCGCTCACCCCAATCCTGCGGAAATGGCTAAAGGATTAACATCGCTGCCGCTTACCAACACTAACTATCTATTTTTGCTTGGGGCAAATGTTGGAGCTGTCATTATGCCGTGGATGATCTTCTACCAGCAAGGCGCATATGTTGATAAAGGGCTGAGCAAAGAACATTTAAAAGGCGCGCGATGGGATACCGCAATCGGATCGGTATTAACTCAAGCAATAATGATTGTGGTGGTAGTTGCTGTCGGCGCAACCATATATAAAGCGCATCCGGGGCAATCATTAAATTCAATTCAAGATGTGGCCGGCGCATTAGAGCCATTTCTGGGAACATTCGGAGCTAAGATAGCTTTTAGTATCGGAATGCTTGGAGCCAGCGTCATTGCCGCATTGGTCGTTTCCATTGCCGCGTCTTGGGGTATTGGTGAAATTTTCGGTTTTAAGAAAAGTTTGAATAATTCCTTCAAGGAAGCAAAATCATTCTATTTAATCTTCACAGCTGCGCATATTATCGGCGCATTATTAGTTATCTTCAGTATTAACTTGGTGTCGCTGACCATTGATGTAGAAGTATTGAACGCCATATTGCTGCCAATTGTTTTAGGTTTTTTGCTGGCGCTGGAAGTAAAACATCTGCCGGATGAGTGGAAAATGAAAGGATGGCACAGGTGGTTAACTTGGGGGTGTTCCGGAGTAGTTATTGCGTTTGGCTTATACATGGCCGTCATTGCTGCCGGGGTATAAATAAGCCGCCTGCGTATATAAAAACGCAGGCGGTATAAAACCAAAAGAATTTATTTTTACGTATCAGGAAAATGACGGAACAGTTATAACTGGCAAATAGGTTGGAGCAACCGGATCCACCGTTATAATCAAACTAAAAGATGTTCCGTTGAGCAATGTGTTATAGGCTCCTTGAGTGGTGCGCCATTCCAGCAGGTATTTTCCCGGCGGAATATTTAAAAACTTAAAGTAGCCATTAGCGTCGATATCCGCATAAAACTGCTGGCCGGAAGTTTGGTAAGAGCCGCCGGCAGAAGCGGGAGCCACCCACTGAGAAGAAAGCCGCACATTAGTAAATTCCGGGAGTGGTTTGCCATTTTGCAGCAATAACTGGCCGGTAACCGAAACGCCATTCGCAAGAAACGTTGCCGCTTGCTTGCCTTGCGTAGTATTGGGAAATTGCGACGCCAATAATTGATATTCCTGACTGGCCGGCCCATAATTATGGCTGTCGATTAATTTCTGCGCCCATGTCAGCAATACTTGCGGAGCAAGGTTTTCCGACTGTGTGGCTTCAGAAGATTTGCCAAAATATTTCAGCAAAATTGCATATGCGTTATACGATTCTTGATAATAATTTTTCTGCGCGTAGGCGTTTGCCTCACCTAAAATCGCAGGAGCGCCTTCCGTTAACGCTGTTGCCGCAGCAGGATAAGAGGCGTAATTTACAATCAACTGAGTATACTGCTGCCCGGCAGTTATGGCGTCGCCATGGGCATAGGCATATTCGGCGTAACTTAACATTGCTTGGGGAATTGCATTTTTGGCTTGCGCGGCCTGTGGTAATGTGGGGAAATTATTTTCAGTATACTGCAATTCTTGAATACCCAAAGAATAGTTATGCGCATTCACCGAGCTAATTCCCCAATTGAGATACGCCGTTGCCAATGTTTTAGAAAATGGCGGCTTATATCCCAAATTAACTAAGCCGTTCACAGCAACAGAATAGTTATTGTGCGATTCCGCATACGAGATTTGCGCGCGGTATGCCGGTTCATTCAGCGAAAGCAACGCAATACCGATAACAACTATCGCTACAGTTGAAATAATCCAATTCCGCCGATTTGCCGCTTGTTCCCCAATAAGCGAGATAACACCGGCTATAGATAATACCAGCAGCGCAATGCCGCCAACAATAAACGCTACCTGCATATTCGGCATTACAAGCATAAGTAAACCGGCTAAAAGCACACTGATGGTAACAAACGAAAACGGGGACCAAAATGCAAATCGTTTGAAAAAGTTAAGTGATTGTGCCTGTGAGTTGTCCATAAAAATGATGTGGTCTTCTCCTATTTCCCTTTTAATATACTACTAGTATATACATTTTCTTCAACACGCTATAACCCGCGAGATTGCGCTATATGGTGCAGTATCGCGTGCGCGCCAATGGCAATGGAACCTAGCCCTGAAGCTAACGGTAAAAATGAAAGTATTGAATTTCCTGAGGAAAACGCCGTATTAATTCCTAACGTATGCAATTCTGATAACACTAAACTACTGAAAGAACCGATCAGTGAAATTCCAATGCGTACAACAATTACATCACGAATCACCATTCGCAGCAACCCTGTTACCGCTTCATAAACCAGCCACATGCCACCGGAAAACGCCGCTATTACAGCTCCGGCATATACAGGAATAGAAGAGCCGCTGATATGCAGCGCAGAAGATACAAGAGAAGGAGAATGCACTCCGATTTGGTAACCTAAATATCCCCCGCCTAAGACTACAACTAAAAGACCAAATGAGACGCCAAAACGATGTTTTTTCATGTGTTTGTCTCCTTTTTAAGTATGAAAGAGATTATCACTTTCACGAACTGCCGGTAATTCAGGCCTTGATTTTGCTGATATACATTTAGGATTTCCGGCTGCGCAGTTTCTTTTGCAGCATGATAAGACACTGCCGCCAAATATTATAGAACTTAAAAGCATTCTACCATCTAAGCTTGAACTTGCAAAATAATAAACCGGTTTACTTATTATTTGTGACTGTTATACCTGCCTATTTCAGGACAACCCTAAGATATTCGGCAGGATACTCATTTAGCATAGCCCATTTGTCGGATACAATCTATGAATACGCGCGTGGATAACTCACTTTTTTATTGTACTCACATGTGGAGAAACA
>JAKAOI010000276.1 GCA_021812265.1 Chloroflexota bacterium
AAATCCTAGATATATAAAATCGGTACATATTTTATTGATTGTACAAGTCTTATGACGCCGGATGATTTTGAAGATAGCGTGTGTGAATGCAGCTGTCATGTAGCCGTCGGGGAACTGTACCGCATTGGATGGTTATTGATGTTCAGCTTGGTTTATGATATAAATCGATACTATTTTTCAGGCAGCGTTTGATTGATGGAAATGCGTGTAAGCCCTTTGCTTTAGCCGTGGAGAGTCGTCCACTCGTTTATCACGCATCTGAGCAAGCCTGACAGATGGCGCTACACATATCCACAATATTTATTGTGAATAAAATGAATACTGTAATGGAGGCCGGCGCTTACTTTTTCAGCGTTATTGAAGCAGAGACAGCGGCGCCTGATTATTATGAAATATATCTCATTTATCCATCCAGTCACCCAATCTGAGCGCGCAGGTGTTATAACACAGCCACAGCAGCCCGGCGCCGATACATTGGTATATGATATTGGCTTGTTAACCGGTCTGCAGCCAAACGGAGCATATACCTTAATTGAATATATCACTGCCGGCGCGCAGGAAACGCTTCAAACAGCGCTGCGCAGCGCAGACGCCGATACGTTTGCTTTGCCGCTGCGTACACTGCGTCTTTTATCTCCCGTACCAAATCCGCCGTCTGTGCGCGATTTTTATGCGTTTGAACAGCATGTTCGCGCGGCTCGCGCTCGCCGCAACGCAGAAATGATACCGGAATGGTATCAATTTCCTGTCTTTTATTTTTCCAATCCCGCTGCAATTCAGGGACACAACGAGCTGATAGAATATCCCCAAGGCTCGCAAGAAATGGATTTTGAGCTTGAAATTGCATGTGTTATCGGTAAAACCGGCAAAGATATTCCCGCGGAAAACGCATCGGAGTATATCTTTGGCTATATGGTAATGAATGATTGGTCGGCGCGCGACTTGCAGCGAGAAGAAATGCGAATGAGTTTAGGGCCAGCCAAGGGGAAAGATTTTGCGACATCACTTGGCCCATGGCTGACAACGCCCGATGAGCTGGCCGATTGCCGCATTGGCGCCGGCGCGCAAGAGCGCTATGATTTGGCGATTACCGGAAGCGTTAACGGCAAAGAAGTTTCGCGGGCCAATTTTAAGGATATGTATTTTACTTTTCCGCAAATGCTGGAACGCGCATCGCAGCGTGTTACACTTCGTCCGGGAGATATTATCGGATCTGGCACAGTAGGCACAGGCTGTATATTAGAGCTTGGCTCTGAAGTTCAGCCATGGCTGCAACCCGGTGACGTTGTTGAAATGGAAATTGAACGTTTGGGAATACTGCGCAACCAAATTGTTATCAGCGCGCCAAGGCAGCCATAGGCAGAAAAAATATCGATATGTTGCTGGCCGATTATGCAGTTGAGCTGCCGGTGGGACAATATATTCGCAGCGCGCAGGAGCCGCATGCGGGTTTTTGCGCTTTACACACGGCGCGCCCGTGATAGATAAACATATGAGAAAGCGGCAGCCAATCTTTTTTATCGAATAATGCGATAAGGTCTTTTTCTATTTTCACAGGGTCATCATACTGTGTAAGGCCTAATCTATTCGCCAGCCGCGAAACATGCGTATCGACCACTATTCCGGTAACAATACCGAAAGCGTTGCCTTGTACAACATTGGCGGTTTTTCGCGCAACACCGGGCAGTTGCAGCAATTCATCCATTGTTTGCGGAACCTCGCCGTGAAAGGTATCGGCAATCATGCGAGCCATGCCCAGAATATTTTTTGCTTTATTATGATAAAATCCGGTTGATCTGATAAGCTCTTCTAAATCTTCAATCGAAGCAGACGCAAGGCTTAACGCATCAGGATATTTGGCAAACAGCGCCGGCGTTACGAGGTTAACCCGTTCGTCGGTGCATTGCGCGGAAAGTATGGTAGCGGTAAGCAGCTGCAGCGGTGTTTGGAAATGCAGTGAGCAGGATGCGCCGGGGTAAAGTTCATAGAGCAGCCGTATAATATGCGGGACTCTTTCGGCAGCGGGTTTTTGCGGCATAGAAGGTGTGGGAGCCATAAATTATCAGCCTTATTCCGTTAAAAGAATTTTATGTAAGCGTAAGGAATTGCAAATAACAAAAAGAAAGGAAAAAATACATCTTCCCTTCTTTTTGAATTGCATACATCTAACGTAAAAGAATATTTTGCAAAATAATGAAATAATACTTTAAAAATAAAATATTATTTCATGGTTACTTTACTTTTCTTCAGATACTCTAATGCTCTTTTTACTTCGCCGCGTGATTCAAGAATATCGGCGTAGCGTTCGTAAGCGCGGAACAGCTCGGTTTGCTGGCCGGTTTTTTCGAGGTGGCTGATGCCTTTTGCAAAATTAGCGTCAGTTTCTTTCATATCCTCTAAATCGGCGTAAGATTCGGCGATGGCAATATAAGCGGCGCCAATAGCCTCATCATTTTTGGTGGCATTGGCAATCTTTAGCGCTTCCTGAGCAGTGGCAAGGCTTTCATTCACTGATTTGGCGCTGCGCTGCACATAGGCCAAGCGTGACATCGCCAAGCTGCGCGCGGTGGGGTCATCGGTAGAAATTGCTTTAGTAAGCAGGTGTTCGGCTTCTTTAATTTTTCCTGTTTGGGTTAAAGCAAATCCCAAATCGCTTTGCGCGTGAGCAAAGGCGCGTTGATTCAGCGCTTGCTGGGTATTTTCGACGGCCAAGTCGGAGTAGCGCTGTGCGTTTACCAATTGTTTGCGGCTGCGATATTCTTCGCTGACGCTCCAATAATATTCAGCGGAGCTAATCGGATTCATAACTTTTTGCCCAAGATCGATAGCGCGCTGGAAAATTTTAATTGCTTCATCGAACTGACCCAACATAACAAGGTCGTTACCTAAATTAGTTAAAACGTTTAATTCGAGTGATGGATCGATGACAGTGCGGTTATCGATGGCGGTGAGACAAAGTCTATGATATTCAGCGGCAATCATAAACAGTTTCTGTTGCGCATAGGCGGCTCCAAGTAAATTTCGGGAGTGTTCCTGTGCGGTAACATCCAAATCGCGTGTCATTCCCATATTCAGCTCAAGCGCCTCACGCGCTTCGGCGCTTCGGCCAATTTCCAAATTTAATTTGCCAATCAGCAAGTTAATCTGAACTTTTTGTGAAGGCATGCGGGCTTTATCGCGAGATTCTGTCAATTCAACAATCAGGTTTTGCACATTTTTCTTATAATCTCCGGTGTGGGATTTTAAGAACATTTTATATGCGCCTAAAACGTTATTTTGGATTTCATCTTCTGCAGCTGTAGAGATATTCAAAAATTCAGAATCTAAGGAACTCGCTGATGACAGCAAGTCGCTTAGGTTAATGCCGAGTCTTGCTGCTAGCCAAGCAAGCGCACGCAGAGACGGTCGAATCTTATTTCTCTCTATAGCTGAAATATACGACACTGAATAGTCGTCACCGGCAAGTTCTCCCTGTGTCATATCATTGCGTCGGCGCGCTTCACGGATTCTTTCGCCCAATGCGGAAGGCATCTGGACATCTTGATTCAATTGTAGGTTAGACATGGTGAACATGTGTTCCTTTCGAAATATTCTATCTGTTTTCCATCAGATAGCTAATTGAATTGCGATGGTCGCGATACTCTAATGAAAATCTAACTAGTTAGGTTTTCATTAGAGTATATTTATATGTAAAACATGTTTGATATACATTTAATACATATTTAAATAATATATAAATATCAATTAACATAAAAAATGGAAAAACGTATTATTAATAATTATAACAGAATGATCTAGTATTTGCAAATAATCTAGGATTTTCTCCTGGAAAAAGTGATTCCAGAGCTAATTGGATCAACTTGACATTAAAACCTATAAATATATCTTTTGCTTGCTTACTAAGTTGTCTTACTTTTATCAAAGTCTAGCTCTGATTATAGTTATCGACGTGTTGTATTGTCATCTGAAGCGCATTTTCAGGGTAAATTTTTTGTAATGTTAATGGAGACCCTTCATAATTCATAAGCTATAATAAGCACAATCGGCGCCTAAACGATAAAAACAAT
>JAKAOI010000277.1 GCA_021812265.1 Chloroflexota bacterium
TCCGATCTATTTTAAGCTGCACAGCCGGCAGCGGCCTGCCTGCCGAGCCGATTTTGCGCAATGTGTCTTGCGGCGCAAGAGTTACTGCCTGTGAACACGATTCTGTTAAACCATATGTTTGGCAAACCGGCGCGCCGCGGCGCAAGCATTCACGAAGCAGCGATTCCGGAGCCGGTCCCCCGCCTAATAATACGACCCGCAGCCAAGGCGGAAAAAGGCTGTCATCCGGCAAAGCGTTCAGCATTTTTTGCAGTGTAACCGCAACTACCGAAATAATTGTTGCGCGATCCTCTGCAATTGCTTTATTTGCCGCAACGGGATCAAACTTATCATGTATAATAACGCGCATGCCGTATATAACGCTGCGCATCAGAATGGATAAGCCGCCGATATGAAAAAATGGCAGATTTGCCAGCCATGCGTCTTCCGGATAGGCGCCGATGTTCAGCGCAGACGCCGCTGCGTTCCACCAATGCATGCCATAGGTTATCAGCGCGCCTTTCGGTTTGCCGGATGATCCCGAAGTATACATGATAGCTTGTATGGCGTCGGCGTCATATTCTGAATAAAATTCCACCGCTTTTTCCGGCAGATCTGCAAATAAATCTGATTCTGTTTGAGAACTTGGCAGAAATAAAACACGCGCTTCCGGCAGTTGTTCTGCAAGAAATTTGCCTGTTTCGGCAAACGCTTCATCGCAAATCAGTATATTTGCTTCGCAGTCGCGCATTTGCCATAGACACTCTTCGCGCGATAGTCGGGTATTCAGCGGAGCCATAACCGAACGCAGCAAAGCAAGCGCATGTGTAATAATAGCGTAAGCGGCGCTGTTTTGCGCTAAAATCGCCGTATGTGTGCGCAAGCCTGCGCCGGCAGATGCCAGACGCCGAGCTGCTTGTTCCGAGTATTTTTGCAGATCGGCAAACGATATTTCTCGGGAGTTGTATACAATGGCGGTTTTATTGGGGTATTGTTCAGCGCTGCGAATAAGCATATTCGGAAAAATTTCAGACATATCCGGCTCCTGCATTGGAGCATTGAAATACAGTGGAATAGCGCTCTAAACTTGCAATATCTGGGATAACTCCCAGGCCTGCGCCTGCGGGCAGAAACATGATTCCCTCAGCGATACGCAAGGGAGCGCATATAAAGTCATCTGCCAGCAGATCCAGCGCCGCCAGCCCACAGGCGTCTATAATTTCGGATGAAGCGCACGCCAACGCTAAATCGGCGGCTGAGCCGATTCCGCTTTCATAGGGACTGGTAATTACGCACCGTATGTGAGCGCCGGCAGCCGCTTGAATGATTTGTTTAGTGGCAAATAAGCTGCCCAGCAGCGCCGGCTTTAAAATAAGGATGCGCGCCGCTTGGTTTGCTATCGCTTCATACGCCTGTTCAGCTGAACAAACCGCTTCATCCAGCGCAATCGCCATGTGCGTCGTTGATTGCAGTTCTGCGATGTTTGCGTTCGCATATCTGCTGAGCGGCTGTTCACAATATTCTATGGGCAGCGCCGCGCATCCGCTAAAAATTTCCTGCGCGGCGGCAAGGCTCCATTGCTCATTAGGATCCAGCCGCAACGTTGCGTTTTTAGGTAAAACGGCAGATATGGCGTGGATTCGCGCCAGTTCTTTTTCTGCGTTTTGCGTCAGCCCCATTTTTAATTTAAAAACGGTATATCCTTCCGCCGCATAGCGCTTTGCCTTAGCCACCGCCATATCAGTTGCGGCGTCGGCAATAACACAGTTTACCCGCTGCGCCGCGCGAGGTATCTGTTCAGAACTTGTTAAAAGCTCGCACACCGAACAATTTTCCAATTTTCCCAACGCATCTAGCGCGGCGGTTTCTAAGCCGAAGCGCAGCTGTGGAGCATACGCGGCGGCGGCGTTGGCGCTATGCAGTAAATCCAGCAATTCCGGTAATGTCTGCCCGCACAGCAAAGGCTTTATTTTGGCAAAATGTCCCATTAAATCTGCAGCGCTCAACCCGGTAAATTCAGGTAAAGCAACCATTTCACCGGCGCCTTGTGTTCCATTATCCATTTCCAGAATGAATACAGCGCCTTCGCGAGCGGGCATCGCTCCGTGCCCGGTTTGGTTTCCGGCGGCTGTCGGCAGGGAATAGGCGTATGCGCTTACCGAAGCAATCGTTCTCATGTGCGCTATCCTCTATGGCAATCGTGGAAATTTAGAGAAATTGGGTTTGCGTTTTTCGACAAACGCATTGCGGCCTTCGCTGCCTTCTTCAGTCATATAATACAGCATGGTTGCGTCTCCTGCCAGTTGCTGCAAGCCGGCAAGGCCATCGGTGTCGGCGTTGAACGCTGCTTTTAAAAAGCGCAGCGCCAGCGGGCTTTTTTCTAAGATTTCATTTGCCCAAGCGACCGTTTCTTCTTCCAACTGCGCCAGCGGCACAACTTTATTGATCAACCCCATATCCAGCGCTTCCTGGGCGTTATATTGCCGGCACAAATACCAAATTTCGCGCGCTTTTTTATGTCCGACGATTCTGGCCATATATGTTGCGCCCCAGCCGGCGTCGAAGCTGCCTACTTTGGGGCCGGTTTGGCCAAACTTGGCGTTATCGGCGGCAATCGTTAAGTCGCACAGCATGTGCAGCACATGGCCGCCGCCTACGGCGTATCCGGCTACCATGGCAATGACCGGTTTGGGCAGATATTTAATGACTTGCTGCAAATCCAAGGCGTTCAGGCGCGGCACACCATCTTCACCAACGTAGCCGCCATGGCCGCGAATTTTTTGATCACCGCCGGAACAGAAAGCTAAATCGCCGGCGCCGGTTAAAATGACCACACCGATTTCGGGATCTTCCCGGCAGATGGTAAACGCTTCTATCATTTCTTTTAAGGTTGTCGGACGAAAAGCGTTGCGAACCTCTGGGCGATTAATGGTAATTTTACCGATACCGCCGCTTTTTTCAAAAATAATATCTTTGTATTCTTTTACGCTGGACCATGTAACCATGTTAATCTTCTCACTATTCTTTTGTGTATATGCGCCGCGCTCGGCGCTGTTCGTTTTTGGCTTATTCCATTCAAGAAAAATTTTTTCTTTTGAGCGGCTGAATGCCGGATTGAAGAACGCTGCCGTTTACAGGCGCGTTGCGCATGTCTTGCAGCATCTCTCAAAACAACTGCGCCAGCAAACGCTTTTATACATAGACACCGCCATGGATAAAATTGAGTGTTGTCTGCCGGAACCACTCCGGGTCCTCCAAATGCACGGCGTGTCCGGCAGTCCGGCAAACAGCCGTTTGCGCGTTTGGAGCCTGTCGCGCACATTCTGTTGCAATTGCAGTATATTTTTCATCCAGTTCGCCGGAAATCAGCAGTGTGGGAATTGTAAGCGCAGTTAATTGCGGGCGCAAATTCGGCATAACGCCGGTTCCGGCGCCGCGTAGGCTGCCGGCAAGCCCTGCGGCGCTATTTGCCAGCCGCTGCGTTTTCTGCTCTGCCAGTATTTCTTGCGGCAAGCGCGCCTGCGAGGCAAACAGCGGAATACGCTCCCAATATTCGATAAATTGTGGAACGCCTTGTTCATCCAGCATTTTTGCCAGCCGTTCATCTGCATCGCGGCGCAGGGCGCGTTCTGCTTCGGTGTTTAACCCCGGCGAGCCGCTTTCCAAAATTAAAGCTCCGCATACGCCTTGCAGCGCCGCATATAAAGCAGTTCTGGCCCCCATAGAGTATCCCAGCAAAATAGTGTCTTGCTGTGTGGCTCCTAAAAATGCGATAAATTGCGCAATATCTTTGTAAACTGCTTCTAACCCAAAACGGTTTATATTTGCCGGAATCTCGGTTTTGCCGTGGCCCGGCAAATCTAACGCCGCCACGCAATATCCTTTCGCGGCAAACACCGGCATGTGGCTCCGCCATGTTTCCGATGAGCCGGTAAAGCCATGCAACAATAAAAGCAGTTTACCGGATCCTTCCATTCGGTAAAAATAACGCAGGCCATTCAGCGGAATACAGCCATCTTTCATTCTTCCGCCTCCTGTTTTATGCGCTGCGCAATCGCCTCGTGCGCCACC
>JAKAOI010000278.1 GCA_021812265.1 Chloroflexota bacterium
CTGCGCCCGCTTTAGTTGTATGCGCGGGACGGAAAATGCGCCCGTCGGCAGATGACACCTATACCGCCGGTGTGATATTAACTGAGCTGCTGAGGTTAGCGAGTCAGGCCGGAATAGATGTAAGGCTTGGTGAAACGGCGCAAATAGCGGTTGCTTACGCCGAAAGCTGCGGAAATAATGAGCTGCGTTTTCTGCATGGCACACAATCTGGCCAAACTGTTTTGAATCTGCATTTAGACGCTGATTTGCAATTTTGCGCGCAAAGAAATGTTCGCGATACCTTGCCGATTATCGAGGCGGATGACGCCGGCAGACTGCTGGCGCAGCGCAGCCATCTGTTTACAGCAAAATGAGAGAAACTATGTTATAACAACAAATGCAAAGGCCCTATTTCCAAATAGTCACCATATGGCGCGCGTTTCAGGCTTACGCCTACATAGGAAATAGGGCCGCTTCTATTGGCGTGAATGTGTTAGTTAATAATTTTTCGGCGGCGCAATCAATAAATACGTTTGCCAAATACAGAGGCAATCAACCCTACGGCAAGCTGGCCGGTTTTATTTGCCGTGTCTAAAATAGGGTTCACTTCCACCATATCCAATGAACACATCTTCTGTGTTTCTGCAATCATTTCCATTGTTAAATGGGCGTCGCGGTATGTTAACCCGCCCGGAACCGGTGTGCCAACACCCGGAGCTTCACTGGGGTCTACCGAATCAATATCGAAACTAACATGCAGCGAATTCCCATCGCGCAGCAGATATTCTAACGCTTCTTGCGCCACAGAAACCAACCCGCGCCGATCGATATCATGCATGGTGTATACCCGCACTTGATGACTGCGCAGCAGCTTCTTTTCCTCGGAATCAAGGGAACGCGCGCCAAGGATCACTATTTTATCTGCTGAAACTTTCGGGCTGAAACCGCCGATATCTGTTAGCTGCGGCGCGCCAATACCGGCTAACGCTGCCAATACCATGCCGTGAATATTTCCGGATGGCGATGATTCATTGGTGTTAAAATCACCGTGGGCGTCTACCCACAATACGGAAAGCGGTCCGTATTTTTTTGCCGACGCCGCAACAGATCCCAGACTGATGCTATGGTCACCGCCAAGCGCTACCATAATATATTCTTTATCGACTTCACTAATTTTCTTTGCCGCTTCGGTTACGGTCTCTTGAATTGGTTCCAGATATTTTAATTTTGGGTTTCCCGGCTCCAATATTTCGGGAATATGCGCGCGGATATCCCCCAAATCCCGAACCTCTAAACCCAGCTGCTGCAACTCATTGGTTAAGCCTGCGCAGCGAATTGCGCTTGGCCCCATGTCTACCCCTCGGCGGCCTGCGCCGAGATCCATAGAAACGCCAATAATTGCTGTTTTTGTCGCCATATTTTAGATAACTCCTCTTTATACCACTGCTTTGTGTCCGCCTCTGCAACGAGGCCTACATACAGTATATGCCGCAATAGGTATTATTTTCCTGTGTCTTCTTGCTCACAGTACATTTCGCCGGATTGCTTGTCAGGAAAAAATATTTTGAGACGCTCCAAATCCCGCGCAACTGCGAATTCCTGCTTTGCCGAATATGCGTCATAATGCGCAAACATGACCTAAGACATAGGAAAACCTATCCTCAGAAAGATCCCATATCAGCGGGCAGCGCTTATGATAATAGAGACTTGAGCGGACGCAAGACATAAGCATGGGCGCAGAGACAGCGCACACCATGGCAATGTTTGGCTTATCCCCCCAAATTTTCTTTGTTCCTGTTCAGGTCTATACTATCGACCATATCGAAAAGCTTATTTCATAGGAGAATTTTATGGAAAACCAACTGCAACCTTCCGGTGGCGCGGTTGTTTCGGTACAAAATCTTGTAAAGCAATATGGCAAATTCACCGCTGTAAACGGTGTGAGTTTTGAGATTCACGCCGGCGAAATTTTCGGATTGCTTGGCCCCAATGGCGCCGGAAAATCTACCATTATTGAGATTTTAGAGGGAATACGCAAACCAACCACTGGCGCCGCGCATGTTTTAGGCTATAGCGTGACGCAGAAAAGCGCCAAAATTCATGAACGAATTGGCGTTCAACTGCAATCCACAACTTTTTTTGAAGATCTGACATCATTGGAAATTCTGCAATTGTTCAGCTCGTTTTACCCGAACGGACGCAATCCGCAGGAAATGCTGCGCGAAGTGTTTCTGGATGATAAAGCTTCCGTATTCCCGCAAAAACTTTCCGGCGGGCAGCGGCAAAGGCTCGCCTTGGCGGCGGCGCTTATTAACGATCCGGCTTTGTTGTTTCTGGATGAGCCAACTACGGGGTTAGACCCGCAAAGCCGCCATATGCTTTGGGGCATCATTGAAAATACCCGCGCAAAAGGTAAATCGGTCTTGCTGACCACACATTTTATGGATGAAGCGCAAAAACTCTGCGATCGCGTTGCCATTATCGATCAGGGAAAAATTGTTGCGCTGGATACACCCGCCAGATTGATTGCGTCGCTGAATATTGCGTCATCCATCTCGGCAGAATTTCAATGTGAATCGCCGGAATCCATACAGTTATACAAATTGCAGGCGATACCCGAAACGGTTCAGGCCAAAAAAAATGGTTTCTCAATAAATTTGCAAACTAAAAACACTCGCGCGGCGTTTTCCGGATTGCTTGAATACGCAGATGAAATTGGCGCCGTTATTGAAAACGCCACCGTGCAGTCTCCGACACTCGAAGACGTATTTCTCTCATTAACCGGTCACGCGCTGCGTGATTGAAATAATTGGAAGCAGGAAATTATTCAAATGAAATCGTTTGTCACAACTCTTTCCGTCAGTGTGAAAATGCTTCGGCGCAATAGAATGTATATCATTACCACCTTGGGTTTGGCGCTTATTTCTATTTTTGCGTTTGGCTGGCTGTTTGGACAATCAAATTCTTATACACTGAATTTGGGTGTAGTGAATCAAGATAACAGCGTAATATCCCAATCAATTGTCGGCGGCCTGCAAAAAAACGCCGCGCTGCATGTGTCTACCGGAACTTATGCGCAGGAATATGCGCTGTTTCAAAAGGGGTCGCTCGACGCTATGTTGGTAATTGGCCCCACTTTTTCGAATGATTTGAAAAATAACAACGCAAATTTAGATGTGTACTATAATCAAAGCAATATTTCCACGCTGGGTTTTACTCAAGGCGCGGTTCAGCAAATAACCGATGAATTAAACCAACATATTACCAACGCTCCCGTTCCGATACATCTGACGGAAAAGGCCTATAGCGTGCATACGCTTTCTTATATTGATTTTATTGTGCCCGGCATGATTGGATTAATGCTTATGTGGGCCAATCTTGGCGCCGGCACAGAATTGGTGATTTGGCGGCAAAATGGTATATTAAAACGGCTGGCGGCAACTCCCTTAACATCTATAACGCTGATAACCGCGCAAACTTTATCGCGGCTTATCCTTTCTATGATTCAGTCGGCGCTGCTGATAGCTGTGGGTCTATATGTTTTTCATGTTCATAATTATGGCAATTGGGCGGCTTTAACGGCAACCGTTGCGCTTGGCGCGCTGACTATGCTGGCTATCGGCTTTATTATTGGCGCTTTCGCCAAAAATCAGCAAACGGCGCAGGGTATATCATTTCTGATTTCGTTTCCTATGATGTTTTTAGGCGGCTCTTATTTTCCGACAAGCAATGCGCCGGCTTTTCTCACTCCTGTTATTCAATTTTTGCCATTAACGCATATTAATGACGCGCTGCGGCAGATTATGAATAATGGCGCGGCTTTTTCTGCTTATTCTACAGATTTAGTGGTGTTGGCTGTGTGGAGTGTACTTGGTATTGCGTTTGCTGCGGCAGCGTTTCGGTGGTCGCAGAACTGATTAGCGGGGCTTTTCCATACAAAAAGAAAAGGGGGATGTTTTGGGGACACCCCAATCCCCGCGCAGGGACGCTATAGCGCCTGCTATCTTGCGGATCCCTGCGCAGGGACGCTATAGCGCCTGTCATCTTGCGGATCCCTGCGCAGGGACG
>JAKAOI010000279.1 GCA_021812265.1 Chloroflexota bacterium
TCGTCACATTTGCTTAACGGCTTTCCTGCTGAGGATGCGGTTCAGCAGGCTGTTACTGCATATAGTGTGCTGTTGGCAGATCATGGCATGAACGCTTCTACATTTACAGCGCGCATTATTGCTTCTACAGGGGCAGATATGGCGTCGGCGGTATCGGGCGCAATTCATGCGCTGAAGGGGCCATTGCATGGCGGCGCGCCATCTTTAACTTTGGAAATGCTGCAGGCAATTCAGTCTCCTGAAAACGCAGAAGCATGGATAGAAAATGAACTTGCCGCCGGCAAGCGAATTATGGGAATAGGTCATCGCGTGTATAAAACATTTGATCCCCGCGCCGAGATTTTGCGTAAAATGGCTAAGCTGGCGGCAGACCCAGATTTCTTTTTACTTGCGGAAACCGTGGAGCAAACCGCGTTGCGGAAATTGCACGAGCGGGAAAATTTGCAGCGACTATGGACAAATGTTGAATTTTATTCTGCCGTTGTGTTAAACGCTGCGGGAATACAACCGGATCTTATGACGCCGACATTTGCGATTGCCCGCACATTGGGCTACACGGCGCATGTCTTAGAACAAACCCAAAAAACTAATCTCATTCGTCCGGAATCCATGTATACAGGTCCGCAGGGCCGGCAGTTTATTTCACTTGATCAACGGCAGGGATAACACCGGTATATTTTGCTCGTGGCCGGATGAGCGCGCCGGCAGCGGTTTGCTCCAAAATATGGGCGATCCAGCCGGCGGTTCTGCCAATAACAAAAAGTAATTTTGGGGCGTCTGCCGGCGCGCCGATTGCCTGCGCCAACGCATACAGCGCCAAGTCGATATTGGGGTGTGTTCCCAATGTAGTTTCCATATATGCGCAAACCGCACGAATACGCTCTAACGCCGGATCTGCGCTGTGTGTTTGCTCTAATTGCCCCAATAAATACGCTGCGCGCGGATCGCCTTCCGGATAGAGCGGATGACCAAACCCGGGAATAATTTCACCGCGCCGCAACGCCGCCGAGATCGCTTCGGCAACCGACGGCGCGCTGGCCGCCGCAGCAAAGAACGCGGCGACACGCTCTACCGCTGCCCCGTGTTTGGTTCCTTGGAACGCCGAAAGCGCCGCGGTTACGGATCGGTATGGCGTGGTTCCGGCTGAGGCAGCGCATCGCGCTGTAAACGCAGAGATATTTAATTCATGATCGGCAATTAAAATAAGCGCGGTATTCAGCGTATTTTTTATCTCATCTGCAATATTGCCATGCCATGCGGCGCAAAGCCTTTCGGCAATGGTTCCGCCGGAAGCAAAGGAACCGGTTACAATCGCCGTTTCCAGTACAATAATTTCGGCGCCGATACGCATAATCACGTTTGGGCTGGTTTCATACGCCACCGGATCCAGCGAGCCAATAACCGGCAAAAGTGACTGAATTTTGTCAATGATATCAACAGCGCTGAAAATAGTATTTGTATGTGTCAATTCCTCTGCTTTTTGCAATAAAACTGTTGAAGAATCAGTGATTTTTACCGCAGAAAAAGAATCGGTCCATAAAAATGACGCAACCTCCTCAAATGTATATGCGCCGGCAAGTTCTGTAACCTGCCGGCCTTTGTAATATACATCTTTACCGTCTATGTAGGTTAATTTTGTTTCCAGTGTTGGCGCGCCCCAATATAACGATGTTGCGGCAATATGTTCGGGGTGTTTACGAAAATCTTTTTTAGTAAGCAGCGCATCAATATCTGCCGCGCTGTAGCGGCGGCTTTTTCCTGGGCCGTTTTCCGAGCGGATGACGCCGCGACTGACATAGGAATATAATGTTGCGTTTGTTATTCCAAGCAATTCCGCAGCTTCGGCGGCGGTGTAAAACATATGTTTTGTTTGTTTCATTCAGTTTCTTTCAAATCTGCCGCATGCCGCGGCTCCTCTTGTGCGGTAATCGTAACCCCGGCGGTAATTGTTACGGGCGCAACTATGCTAAGGGAGTTTTTCGCAGGATCTGTTTTTACGGTAATAACTCCCATTTTATCAGCGATTTGAATGAGTGTTTGTAATGTATTTTGATAATTTTCGGCGCTCATTAAAAACCCGATTCTATATTTTAATATATCGGAGCTATAAACAATCAAGTGTTTAATAAGGTCGGATATTGGAATGATTTTTTCAAACGATTTCCGTTTGAAATATGTTTGAACCGTCAGGTCGATTTCTTTTACATAAAAACAGATAAATTGTGATGTTATTTGAGCGGAAGATGACCCCAGCGTATAGTTGTCGTTTTCTGTGCGAATGCAGTCCAGCGCCGTTAACAGCTGAAACCAATTGCGCACGATATGTTTTGCGTGCAGAAATTCATGCAGTTTTTCGGCGCGTTTTGCGCCAAATTGATCTATTACAACTTGTTTTGGCGCAGTGTTACCATAACTTTGGATATATTCAATAGTAAACTCTATCAATGTAACTAAAGCCGCCGCTTTTTCCGGATACATGGCGGCTGCTTTCACGAGTTCATTATCGGTTAGTTGGTTGTATGTTGCGATTTGATTATTGTGATCGAAGTTATCTGTATGAATGGCGTCTCTCGCAGATTTATCCGCTTTTTTCTGTGGTTGATGTTTTATCTCTTTAGGGTAGTTTGGCTGATAAAATTGCCGGCTGTAGCCTCGCCAGTGGGCGAACAACCGAAAATGCGCGCCGATTACCTTCAGCAGCGATGTGTAAGCTGGGGCAAGCGACGGCGCCCATATTTCAACCTGAACATCTAAATCTAGCAGTCGCATGGCTAACGCAATAAATCCGCGATCGCTGCTGATTATAATTACCTTCTGCTGCTTTATTTTGCGTTGCATGGCTCGCATCAGGGCGTGATACCCGATTTCCAGATCCGACACATTCATAAAGTTTTCTGCTGATTGATTCGATAATCGATGCGGCGTATGCACAATGCGAAATCCATTGCGCCACAGTTCCCTAGACGCTTCCATCAACCGATCATCTGTAAAATCTGCGTAGGCGTAGTAAGCTGTTTTCTCATGAATCAGGCTTCGCAACTCATCCGTAAACGCCTGAACATGGTTTATGGGGATTGGCACATTTTCCATATCTAAATATACCGTTACCGGATATATTTTTTCACTCATCTGTTTTCCCATTATTCGCGCGGGAATTTTTACGCTGCGCAGCGCGGCCACACCAAGCGCGGCAAATATCGCCGCCGACGCAACTGTCAGTGAGGAGCTGGCAATAAAAAGCAATAATACATTATTTGTCAATTGTATATGTGTGATAAATAATATAAAAAATGTGGTTATTCCCGCAAGAAGGATAGCAAAAAGCAGCAACCCCACCGCATATATGTTTTTGTAGCGTCCGTTGCGAATCCAGAAATTTCGCAGAATATTTTCTGTATAAAACATAATAGTGCGCTCTATTCATCATAAAATCTGTTTGCCAGAAAAATTTTATGTTATTAACGCAAAAAAACTTCCTGTAACCTGCTTATGATAAAAATTGGCGCTGCAGCAGAAAACTAGGAAGGGAAGAAATATACTCAAGATTACATTTTTTTGTGTTAAAAAGCATATAATGATTGGGAAGGCTCAGAGAAAAAATTTTAGAAGTCCGGTAGTAAAATGACTTCATTGCAAAATTGAAATTCCCATCCCATAGCCTGTACATCGAGATAGAGATATATCTATATCTATCGAAACATGGCGCCGCTTTTGGGAATTTGCCAATTGTTATGTTTAATGCAATATATCAATATTATTACATAATAATTACATGAAGTCAATAATCGATTTTGCAAATATCGAGATTCAGCGTGGCGCATTTGCTTCGCAGGGGCAATACTATTGCGGATCCTAATGTATTGGCAGGTTTGTATGATCTTTTTATTGCATGGCAATGATGATTTTTCTATAGCAAGCGCGCTGCAAACTATTACAGGCGCCGCCGTATATGATATGAATGTCAGCTCTGTGGAATCGGATTCTATAGATTTTGATGCGTTGCGCCAAATGATTCAAACGCTGCCGTTTCTTTCAGAAAAAA
>JAKAOI010000280.1 GCA_021812265.1 Chloroflexota bacterium
CGATCTTTGGCAATAAACACAATACTATTGACCAAGATTTATGTCAATGTCCGCCAATACCCGGAATAGCGTAGCCGACGATAAGCCAGAATAAAAATAAACCAATGGCTATCGCAATCCATAAGATGATGTCGAATGGCTGTCGTTCAGCTTTGGCGGGGGGCAAAACGGAGATCTCGGCAAGATCACCGGCGTCGAGCTGCACATCATTATGATTGGGATCGGAAATGGTTTCGCTTTCCACGTCAACCGCGTCAATAGTGACGGCGCCGACCAGCGCGATGGGTGCGGGGTGAGAATTTTTCAGGCGCAAAGGTGTAGAAATGGGGCGGGAAATGGCTTGTTTTGCAATTTTTTCTGAAGGATTTTCCAAGGTTTGTATACTGCTTGCCGCCGGTTTATCCCATGGAGGAATGATGGGGATTGGGCGTTTTTCATCTAATATTTTTTGGACTACTCCTAATTCGTGAATCAGTTCTTCGGCGGATAAAATTTTCTGGGGGTGTTGTTGCAATAACACCCTTTCGATGACATTTCGCAGGGGAATGGGAACTTCGCGGCGCAGCAATTCCCAATCGTGTGGATATCCTTGCAGGGAATCGGGGAGCGTGGGCATTTTTCCCAGCATTAGCCATAAAATAGCGCCGATAGCGCGTATATCTTCGGTGGCAGAGCGTATCATGTTATTTTGCGGCTGTTCCGAATCAGCCAGCAAATGGCTGACTGCTGTAAAATACTCCGGATCCGGCGGGAGCTGCACATTATTGATGCGCAGGGTAGAGCGGTTCCATTGGCCGCGAAAGAGCGAAGATGGGGTAATATCGCCATGGATAACGCCGTGCCGATGAGCGTGGGCGATAGCTAAAGACAGCGAGCGGCCCATAGTAATTATTTCATGAAAAGAAAGGTCATTTTGCACAAATTCGGCAAATGTCGGAGATTCAATAAATTCTTGCACAACTACCAATTGGCCGTTGTACTCAACGGCGTCGAAATTACCGATAAAGGCGGGGTGAGCAATGCGCGCGGCGGCGCCAAGCGAACTTTGGTATGCGTCGTGGCTGGCTTCTCGTACAAATTTCAGCGCGACTGGGCGATTTAATATTTCATCTTTTCCTGAATATACATCACTGCCATGGCCGTGGGCAATACACTTTACAACGCTATAGCGATTTTCAATGCGTTCCTGAGCTTCAATCAAGGTAAAATCCCCCTTTCTGCGCATGTCCTTATCAATATTCTGTTTTGTAGTATATGGTGTTTAAACACTCGGTACTAATTACCTATCTGTGACGCGGCTAAAGCCAATGCGCCGCGAACATATCTATCCGCATGAAATGTTCCCAATTTTACAATTCGGTTCAGTTGTGCGGCGCGTTTTGGCTGACAGAACTCGGCTATGCGGTGATTCAGCAGCCACAGCCAATCTTGTCCGAATTGCGCATAATCCCCAGTGATAATTATCTGGTCGGTGTCACATGCCTCTACTATAAAAGATAGCGCATACGCCAAAGCCTGTGTCAGATCATTCAGCAAGTTTAGGGCCACAGTGTCTTTTTCTTGCGCAAGCTGCCAAATTTGCTGCGGTGTTATCGTTTTTGCGATTCCGTCAGATGTCTCGGCGATACGTTGTATTGTTTCAGGATAATGCATTATACGGCCAATCATTGCTTGGGTAGAAGCAATCGTCAACAAATGGCCGCGCCCGCCGCAGCTGCAAACTGCTCCGTCGGCAGCAATCTGCATGTGCCCAAGCGCCCCAAATTGCGGAGAGCGCAGAATCACTCCGCGGTACGCTAAACTCATCATAATAGAACTGTCAATATCAACTAACGCAACGGATTGCGGAATGCTGTATGCGGGGGAATCCGCCGCGAATTCAGCGATCAGCAATCCGTTCACCAATGTATCAATTGCCGCCGGCGCGCCGCCTAGCAGCGCCGAAAGCTCGGATTGCAGCGGATAATCTTTCCAAGCCGCAAGCTCAAAATACTCCAGTGTGTTTGTTCCGGCGGCGTCTATTGCGGCTTCCAGCGTCAGCGCACAGCCGGCAAGTTCAAGTTTGCCATACCGCGCGTGTTCACCATGTTCGTCCAGAAACTGCGCGATTGCTTCAATAACTTCGGCCGGATTCATAGCCGTTTCTGATTGCAGCTGCTTGCGGGCTATAAAAGCGCCATCAGAAGCAGTGACAACCATATTTAAACAGGTTCCCCATTCAGTAAGCGCAGCGCCTAATACTATCTGCGATATCTTCATTTTTTCTTTATTATCCGGCAATAACGGGGTTTGATAGAACACCGATATGCTCAATTTCTACTTCTACTGTATCTCCGGGCAGTATTGGGCCAACGCCTGCAGGTGAGCCTGTTAAAATGACATCACCGGGAGAAAGTGTCATAAATTGGCTGATATGACTGATTAACCTTGGGATACGAAACACCAAATGCGCCGTGGTGTCATCTTGTTTTACCACTCCATTTACCCGGGTAATCAGCCGCAGGTTGTGTGGATCGATATTTTTCGCTATAATAGGACCCAGTGGGCAAAATGTATCGAAGCCTTTGCCGCGAGACCATTGGCCATCTTTGCGCTGCAAATCACGCGCAGTAACATCATTGGCGCAAGTATAGCCCAGCACATAATCCATCGCCGCATCTTCATCTGTGCGATAGCACTGTTTGCCGATAACAACGGCCAACTCACCTTCAAATTCAACTTTGGCGGAAAGCCAGCCGGGATATACAATTGCTTCACCGGAAGCTATAACGCTGGTAACCGGCTTTAAAAAAATCAGCGGTTCTGCCGGAACTTCTGCCTGCATTTGCGCAGCGTGCTCCACATAATTTCGCCCTACGCATAGAACAGAACGTGGCGTAAAGCGTTCAATATTGCTCATAATGGTTTACCGTCCCAAAAAACTTACTCAAATAGGACACCGTGATGTCGTTCTTTAGTGTTCTCTTCCTGGTTCTTTGAGTCAGCAAGAAATGCAAGCATTTCTCGTCTTACTTACTCTCCCCAGGCGTGAATTCCCGATGGACTTGCGGTACGCATATGCAGTATATCACGCTCACAGAGAGGAGTGTACCTATCAGCGCCTTGGAAGATGTGAACAGAAAAGTCTCTATTTGGGTAAAAAATAAGAAACTTATTTTGACCCTTCAGAAAAAATGATGCATAACTTTGCGCTGCTTGCCGAACGTCAAAGACAGCGTCCGTCGCCGGTATGAAAAACTTTTGCCGCTTCAAATCCTGCCATAGTATTAGTTCAATCTGAAGCAGCAAGGTAACAGCGCATTAACGCAAGTTTGTGTTTTCAATGAGTGATTGCCCTGTCATGGCCGCCGGCGCCGGTATACCGACAATTTGCAACAGTGTTGGCGCTATATCAGCTAAAATGCCTTGAGAACGCAGATGCGCATGAGCAAAATCTTTGGCTATTACATAAAACGGAACAGGGTTGGTGGTGTGCGCTGTAAACGGGCCGCCGGTGTGATAATCTATCATCTGATCTGCATTGCCGTGATCTGCAGTGATAATTACCGCTCCGTTCATAGCTAAAACGGTTTCAGTAATGCGGCCCACTTGGGTATCTACTGTTTCAACAGCTTTCATTGCCGCGGCAAGCACACCGGTGTGTCCGACCATATCCGCATTGGCAAAATTCATAATAATAACATCATAATCTTGTGAACGAATGCGCTCCAGCGCCTTATCGGTCAGTTGCGCAGCGCTCATTTCGGGCTGCAGATCGTAGGTTTTTACTTTTGGAGAAGGCTCCATATAGCGATCTTCACCGGGAAATGGCGTTTCGCGGCCACCATTAATAAAATAGGTTACATGGGCGTATTTTTCTGTTTCGGCGGTATGGTATTGTTTCATCCCGATATCGCTGAAAACACGGGCCAGCGGGAATTGTACATCATCTCCGGCAAAAGCGATATGCGCCGGCAGGCCGCTTTCATATTCCGTCATAGTAACGAAATAGAGATCGTTTAATAGCGCGCCTCGCGGAAATACACTTTGCGCCTGCGGA
>JAKAOI010000281.1 GCA_021812265.1 Chloroflexota bacterium
AGCAGCAATTCCAGGACGGCTTATCTCCTGCTGAAATTGATTCTTTCCTTGCTTCTTAAAAATCTGCAAGGATCGTGGCAGTTATTGCGGTACCAATTTTCCCCTAAAATTTTCTATAATCTGAAGTAATATTTCTCGCTTTCGGATATGATTGATAACCCACGTTATCAAAGCTATACACAATTGCGGCTCCTTAATGATCAGCCAGCCGAGAGTTTAATATTCAATTTAATATTCCAAAGGTACAGATATGCTTCAGAATCCCCAACAGCAAAATCCTCACTTGTTTTCTCCGCTTACAATTCGTTCAGTTACTCTGCGTAATCGCATTATGGTATCGCCCATGTGCCAATATAGCAGCGAAAACGGCTTTGTAAACGATTGGCATTTAGTGCACCTTGGCGCGTTTGCCACCGGCGGCGCAGCAATTGTAATGACCGAAGCAACAGCAGTGGAGGCGCGAGGCCGTATTTCTCCGGCAGATATCGGCATATGGCAGGATGATTTTATTCCGGGTTTGCAGCAAATAACTCGATTTATATCCGACCATGGCGCATTGCCGGCAATACAATTGGCGCATGCGGGCCGCAAAGCCGGAACTGCCGTTCCATGGATTGGCGGTAAAACGATTAGCGCTGCAGACGGCGGCTGGCCAGATGCGATAATTGCTCCCAGCGCATTAGCGTTTAACGATGGTTTTGCCACACCAAACGCAATGACATTAGAAGACTGCGCCGAAGTTGTACAAGCGTTTACGCAAGCCGCTCAACGCGCCGTTGCTGCAGGATTTGCCGTTATTGAAATTCATGCTGCGCATGGCTATTTGCTGCATCAATTTTTATCATCGGCAGCAAATCATCGTTCAGACGCTTTTGGTGGTGACTTGCACGGCCGCGCCAAGCTGCTGCTGGATATAACTGCCGCTGTGCGTCATACAATAGGTGAGGCAATTCCAATATTTGTGCGCATTAGCGCTACAGATTGGCTTCCGCCCGGTGAAGGCTTTGATATCGAAGAAGCCGTAAAAGTAAGCGGAATGCTGCGTAAAGTTGGCGCAGATGCGATAGATGTTTCCAGTGGGGGATTATCTCCCCGCCAGCAAATACAGGATGGCCCGGGATATCAGGTTCCGTTTGCGGCAAAGATAAGGAGTCAAGCCGAAATACCTGTTGCGGCAGTCGGCAGAATTACTGACCCCGAACAGGCAAATGAAATTATTACAACCGGACAGGCGGATATTGTCGCAATGGCGCGCGAACTTTTGCGCAATCCCCACTGGCCGCTGCTTGCCGCGCATGAATTGGGGCAGGATAGCGCTGTGTGGCCCAAACAATATCTGCGCGCTCAGATAACCCGCAAAATATAATTTGCATACTGGCGTATGTTTTCTAGTCTATTATGCATGGCGGCCCTTGTTGCCGCCATGGCTCTTTCGTCTACGATGTATTGAGTCAGCCGACCTTTGTTATTGCCGCGGCGCGCAATAATCCGGTTATTTTGTTGCTGTGTTTTTGCTTGCAAATTGAGCGCCAAGCAGCAATCCTGCTTCTATTGCCGCCACTCCGGCCAATATACTGCCTAGAAGATATACTGCGCTGAGCGTAGTTTTTCCCGCAAGGGCAAGGTTTACAACGCCAAGCGCGTAACTGCTGAAGGTAGTATATGCCCCTATAAAGCCGACACCTAGCGCCAGCCACAATAATTCATGTTTGCGACTGTTCATATCTCTCCAGCCTGCTAAAGATCCCAGCAAAAAAGATCCTGAAATATTAATAAGCAAAATATCCCACGGAAAGCCGTTATCTAATGGCAGAATAAGCAGCGAAATGCCTACACGCGCCAGCGCGCCGACAAAGCCTCCTGCCAGCACCAAGCCTATTTCTAATCCCACTAGTTTAAAACCGGCCAAAGGGTGTGTGTTATTGGTGTATTGCTGCGATTTTATGGGTGTATTCATTACATATATCTCCCCGCCAGCAAACCAATGTAGGCAAACAGCGGCCCCAGAACTGCGCTAAGCATAATATATAGTGTTATGCGCCGGCGTGATCCTGCAACACGCAATGCGGAAATTTCGAGCATACATGTGCTGAAGGTTGTGTATCCGCCAATAAAGCCAAGGACTACCGGAGCATGCCAGATGGCGTATTGATGAAAACGGATGAAAAGCGCGGAAACAATGCCGATAAGCAACGCGCCGGTTAGGTTAATAAACAATGTGCCCGCCGGAAAAAATTTCCCGAAGCGGCGGCGGCTGATTTGAGAAACGGTATGACGGCTGCCTGCTCCAAATGCGCCAGCGAGTCCCGTCCACATTGCTTTAAAAAGCAACGCAAAAGAAAAAATCATAGAAATATTTTCCCTGAACTTGAAGTTATATGAGCAGGGACCATCAGCTTGAGGAAAAGCGGTTTAACGGAACGGCGCAAACAGCGGCGTGCGTGTTCCGATGGCGGGACCCATCGCCAAATAAATAGGGAGGCTCTGCATTGAGCGCAATAATTTTTACGCCTTCAGCAAGTATTTTAGCATATATGCGTTGCAATATTCAAGTTTCAATATGTTTTATGGCGTCTTTTGTCTGCAGGCAAACGCAAAATGACAACCAGATAACAGAGATGCGTGTAACATTATTTGGGTTGGCGGTATCCCATAGGAAATGAGGTTTTCAATGGCAATTACGGTATAGCATTGAAAGAAGCAGTAAAGCTACCGAATAATACATATACAACAAAAGTCTATAGGAGTATATCAGTTATGAGTGAAGTGACGCACAATATGGTTCCACAGGCAGCGCCGGCTCCGGCAAAACCGCTGATGCGGGGTTGGCTGCACGCGGCAGCGGCAGTTTTTGCAGTGATTTTAACCATTATTATGATTATACGCAGCGTTGGCAGTGTTTCTAAGGCGGTAAGTGTGGCGATTTTTGGCGCATCTCTCATCGAACTTTATACGGTTAGCGCTGTGTACCATCTTGGCGCATGGCGGCCGGGGGTAAAAAAAGTATTGCGCAGCATCGATCACAGCAATATTTTTATTGTTATTGCCGGAACATATACTCCTCTTTGCGTTAATATTTTAAACGGCGTCAGCAGAATTGCGCTGCTATCTGTCGTTTGGGGGGTAGCGGCGGTGGGAATTATAGTAGCAATCTTTACTTCTAAAGTTCCGCGGTGGATTCATCCGATTTTATATGTGCTTATGGGATGGATTGCGTTATTTGCCATGCCGGAGTTTTTAGCGGCGGCTTCATGGACTCTGTTGATTTTGTTGATTACCGGAGGTGCGCTGTATACTGTAGGCGCGCTGGTTTATAGCTTCAAGTGGCCAAACCCGTTTCCTAAAATATTTGGGTATCACGAAGTATTTCACTTTTTTACTATTGCCGGCGGCGGCGTTATGGCTGTGGCAATTTGGATATTTGCCATTATCCGCGCATAGCAAACTATGCTTTGTGTTATACCAGTTCGCCGTGTTTTACTATAACATAATATATTGGTTTACTTGGATCATCCGGAAAAAGCTGCCGGATGATTTTTTTTGCAATGAGGCGTTTCAGCGCCGCTTCCAATTCATCTCGCGTTCCTGCTTTGCTGCATTTTCGTAAAATCATTGGCAGAGTAATCGGCTGGTCATACGTAATGGCAAGTAGCGCCGCTCTGCCGGCAAGTGTTTCTCCGATTTCTTCTTGCTTGACAGATTTTTCGGCGTCGGGCGGCAATAGAAGACTCAGGGGAATTTCCAGCGCGCGCGCAATAATTTCCAGATTGGCTAAACTTGGGTTATCGCCGCCCGCCTCAGTTCGTTCCAGACGTGAAATATACCCTATGGAAAGCCCTGTTATTTCGGCAAGATTTTTCAGCAGCAAACCGCGCGCTTGGCGAATTTCGCGGATAACAGGACCGGGACCTGCCCAAGGTGTTTCTCGTAAAGCGTGTATCAGCGCGCGAACTGAATCATTCACCGGTAAAGTCCCAAATAGATCCTTTTCTTGGAAATATATGCCCGCAGGAAATACACTGAGCGGCGTCGTTGT
>JAKAOI010000282.1 GCA_021812265.1 Chloroflexota bacterium
GAGCGCGCATCACATTCAAGATTTTTTCTTCGGCGACAAATTCAAGCCCATAACCGGTTTTGCCTTCAACTGTAGTCGTTCCGTGGCGGCGCATCGATTGCAGCCGCTCCAGCGCTGCGCCACGCAAAGATTGATAAGGAGCTGCGCGAGTTTCTCGAACAGTGCGGTGTATGCCACCGTTCAGCCGCTGTATTTCTTCATAATCGGCGCCGGCGTGTCTTGCTTGAAATTCATCTGCGCGTTCTCCGGCAAAAACAACATGTGTATGAGAATCAATCAACCCTGGGGTAACAAGCGCGCGTTGCGCGTCTATTTCCGTATAGATTCCGCCATGCCGAAGATCTGCCGGCAGATCTTTTTCGGGGCCGGCGTATACAATGCGCGAACCGCGCGTCACCATAGCGGCGTTTGGGATAGCGTCCAGCAAATCATTTGTATCAGGGCGCATTGTCAATAAAAAGCCAATATTGCGAATGACCACTGCGCCGGTTTCTGCGTCACATATATCTGGCGCTGTACGATTCACCGGTTCCATAAAAACACCCTAGCTCCTAACTGCTTGTTCGGCAGTAACTATACCATCGTGTATCAAAAGTGTTGTATCGGCAATATCTACAACATTTTGATCATGTGTGGCAATCAACACACAAATATTTTCCTTGCGTGAAATATCTCGCAACAAAGACGCAATCATTTTGCCGGTTAACGAATCTAAGTTACCGGTCGGCTCATCTGCCATTAAAAATTTGGGGGTGTGCGCCAACGCGCGAGCCAACGCAGTGCGCTGCTGTTCTCCGCCGGAAAGCTCCATGCTTCGGTGCCGCGCTCTTTCAAGCAAACCAACCATTTCTAAAGCGGCGCGCGCCTTCGCTTCTCTTTCTTTACGCGGAGCGCCTGCCAGCCGAAGCGGTATTTCTACATTTTCCTGAGCAGTAAGCGTAGGGAAAAGGTGCGCGTTTTGAAACATAACACCAAAACTCATTCTGCGCAGTTTTGTCCGCTCAAATTCACTTAAAGCGTTTAAGCGGAAACCAAGCGCAATCACTTCTCCGCTGGTTGGTGTATCCAACCCTGCCAATATATTTAACAGTGTGGTTTTTCCCGAACCCGACCGGCCACGCAAAGCGGCCATTTCCCCGGATTGAAGCGAGAATGTGGCGCTGCGCACCGCATGAACAACGGAAGATCCCGATTTAAAATCGCGTGACACTGCGCGCGCTTCAATAATGCTGTTCGATAGCA
The DNA here is from genome assembly GCA_021812265.1 of Chloroflexota bacterium. Lineage (GTDB taxonomy): Bacteria > Chloroflexota > Ktedonobacteria > Ktedonobacterales > JACDGC01 > JAJYBV01. The sequence goes on from JAKAOI010000282.1 coordinate 1,243, forward strand.
TACTATTCATGCCGATTATATTCCCTTTATTCGTGATGTAAGCGGTTTGGTTTTTGAAATTTCATCGGAATCACCGGCGGAGATTTGCGCAGGCGCATCTATCTGAATCGGCCAGACTTCAACATGATCCTGCAAAATGCGGATTTCCGCGCGACCATTAAAATCAATTTGCTCTAACGCTTCTTTAGGAAGCTGCATGCGCCCTACCCTATCGATAACAATAGATTCGCGGTGTGTATCCAGCGAAATACCCACAACGGCGCTGCGCTGTTGTCCGCCCTGTGCGCGGGCTTGCAGGGGAGCGTCTCTTCTTACGGTTTCGGTGCTGGTGCGGCCATCGCGAATGGCAATAGTTCTATCCGCCAATTCAGCGATAGCCACATCGTGTGTTACCAAAATAACGGTAACACCAATTTTTTGATTAATAGAACGGAGCATTTGAAATATTTCATGCGCCGAAACAGAGTCCAGCTCTCCGGTAGGTTCATCTGCCAACAGCAACCAAGGCTCATTTGCCAAAGCAACCGCAATAGCGGCGCGTTGCAGCTCTCCACCGGAAAGCTGAGTGGGATATTTATGCGCCATATCGGCAAGCCCCACCAAAGCAAGCAATTCATTCGCGCGGGCGCGGCGCTTGCTGCCGCTGATTCCCCGTAAAGTCAGCGGAGATTCAACATTGATCCGAATTGTTAAATCCGGCAGTAAATTTCTGCCTGGCTGTTGCCAAATTTGTCCAATAACCGCCCGGCGATATGCAATGCGCTGTTTTTCAGTCATGCGGCTTAGATCATAGCCTGCAACCACACATTTGCCGGCGCTTGGAGCATCCAAGGCTCCGATTATATTCAGCAGCGTAGATTTTCCTGAACCTGAGGCGCCGACTACTGCCAGCATTTCGCCCTGAAACGCTTCAATATCCAACCCTTGCAGAGCAACAACTTCGAGATCGGCGACTTTATAGATTTTTACCAAATTCTCACAGCGCAGCAATATTTCTTTTTGCGTCTCCATAATACACGCTCCTCTATCAGTCTTCATTCAGCCGCAATGTTTGGCTGAAGTTTTCTTTTGCCGCAGATCGCTGCACCAGCAGGGTTGTGAATATAAACATGAACACAACAATCGCTAAAATAGCGCCAATATACGCCCATGGGTAAACAATTTGTATCGGCGGCACAAAAGTTGAAATTTGCGACTGCGTAGATGTTGTATCGATATTGGTAAACACCAGTGTTGGGGCGACAACCAACGCCAGCAAAAAACCAAGCCCTGTTCCTAAAATCCCCGATAAACCGAAAATAAATAGTTGGTTGTTGGTTATAATACTCAATATTTGCGACCGATCTGCCCCCAACGCTTTTAATATCGTAAAATTCAGCCGCATTTCTCGGGCAGATTGCGCGGCGGCGCTAATAGCGCCAATAAACGCCAGCAGCAACACGGCAAGCGCGCCAATATTCAATATCCCCAAAATAGTAATTTGCAATGGGTCATTCTGCAGCGTGTTGACTGCAGCGCGTCTATCACGCAGTTGATTCAGCGCCAACGCGCCGGTTTGCAGCGTTTGCCGTATCGCGCTCAGTTCCGCGGTGTTTCCGGTTGTTTTCAGCCAAATATAGTTCGGCTGGAATGATGCGCTGGGATTTTGAGATTGAAACACCGACGCAAGAGTTGCATAATCAACCAAAATTGCCCCGCCAACATCTTGCGGCATATTATAATTTGCAGCTGTTGTATCGTAAATTGTGGGAATTAAGGCTATTTTTCCCGTCACAATAAACCGCAATGCGCCGCTGGTAGCGCCGGGAATTTGCAAAGAAAAAGTGTTTCCTGTCGCAAGATGCAGCGCCGCCGCAGCCGCGCTATCCACATACGCAGGAATATACCCGCTGGATTCAGCCGTTTGGCGCTGCAACGCGAGCTGCTGAAGTAAAGCGCTGAGCGGCTGCGACGAATCTTGATTCGTCCAAATTGCCGCCGCGCCAAATGTATTGCTGTTCACTGCGGCAATATCTATAGCAGTATTAGAAGGATTCCCCGACGGCGGAGAATTGATCACGGCTCCGGCAGACGCTGCCTGTACTCCCTGAACAGCGGTATACTGAGACTCTATTGTTGTGGCAGAAGTTTGCAGTGAAGCAGGAAGCTGCGGCAATAACCCACTGAAATCGGCGCCTGTATTAAAATCGGTAATTGCCGATACTCGCTGCTGCTGTGTGGTGTTGAAAATCACCATAAACAGCATAAATCCCAGTGAAAGGGATAGCAGCAATGTAGTGCGCATTGTTTGCCGCGGCTGCCGCGATATACGCGCATACGCCACCATTGCGGCAGCTCCCTTAGATTTTGTAGCCAGCCATGTTATCAATTTTGCCAGCAGCGGAAATAATCTGGTAAAAATCGCCGCGCCCGAGGCCAACAGCAAAACCGGAGCTAACAAAGAAAATATTGAAAACGCTCTCATAAAAAACGGGCCGATATTTTGGACCGCTAAAATATACATACCATAAATCGCCGCGCCAAGCGCCGCCAAAATAATATCTATATTAAACCGTTGCCAAAATGGCTTGCGCGCGCTGCGTGACGTCTCCCTGCGCAACGAAAGCGCATCCATACCGCTGGCCCGTCCGATAGAAACCATCGCGCCGATGATAGATCCGGCAATAGCAACAAGCGCATACCAACGCACCGACCAAATTACTTGAACCGGATTATTTAATATATTATTTGCCGATTGATCTGCTATCGGCAGAAAATGGGTTGCAGC
>JAKAOI010000283.1 GCA_021812265.1 Chloroflexota bacterium
GAACGAGGCCCACGCATGGAAATGTGTGGCTAGGTGGTGTGCTAGCGGCAAGGGAGTCATTGCTCCCCCGAGCAAAAAAAATCGGATTGTTTATACAAGAAGCAAGATGTTCGCGCCGCTTAAGGTTTAAAATTTTTTGCCGCATGATTGATGGGATAGTATTTGCCATTAAAATCAACGTTGTATAATCAAATTTTATTTTGAAAGAGAAGATATATCATGACAAAAAAAACCTTGCAAGAACTCCTTGATGCAACAGATCCAATATGGCCGCACATTCAAGATTGGATTTTACAGTCTTCTAATCACATAGTTTATTATGTCTCTGATAAAAGTAAGGCGGAAAGCGAATTAGAGCATTACCAAGTTTCTTTACGCGCCGCCTTTGGGGCTGTGATATGGGAAACAAGCGGCATGCTTATTTTAAATAAATGGATAAAAATGTTGGGATCGGATGGCAACAATGAAATTCCAAGTATCAAAAAATGGAATGACGCATATGTAAAAGATTATGGAATAATTGTGGTTGGGTATGATATTTTGGGAGGTTTTTTTGCGTTAAACGCCGGGAAATTTCAAGATCATCCGGGAAATGTCTTTTATTTTGCCCCGGACACGCTTGAATGGGAAGATTTAGAAATGGGATATACACAATTTCTTAATTGGCTGTGCATGGGAAATATAGTTGATTTTTATCAACCATATTTGTGGGACGGATGTTTTGATGAATCAATACAAAGTGATGTAACGAAAGGATTTCATTTTTATCCGCCGCTTTGGACAAAATCAGATAGCAGGAGCAGACGCCTTGTGCCACAAACTGAATTATGGGCAATGCAGCAGCATATACGAAAAAATATCATGTGAAATATAAACAATATCCGGAACGGCATAGAGCTATCAGCCTGTTGAATGTGATAATAGTGCCCGGCAATAAAACAGCGCCGCACAAGAGTCTATTGCCCCTTGTGCAGGAATTGGAGTGTTCCCAAATAATTTTTCTTTTAAATGAATGCCGCCCATTCACAAATATTGCGCTGCCATAGCGCCGACACAGCGATACACGGGGCAGCAGTTTTGGCACACGCTCGCCAGAATGGGAGGATGGATGGGGCGCAAAGGGGATGGTCCTCCTGGCTGGCAAACGCTGTGGCGAGGATGGATGCGAGTCCAATCAATGCTCGAAGGGGTTCGGCTGGCGCAATCGGGGTTGACTATCTGAAGCAGCCTGCATGAGGAGCAAAACTATGGACGCTCACACAGAGCGCTCACGGGGAGTTGTGTGCTCATCAGGTCTGCAACACCTCATATGGCTTCTGAAATCCCAGACAATTGAGAATATTTCCAGAATTTGTTCCTTTTGTGGTGTCCGCAATGAACCAGTATTCAAGGAATACGAGTTGTTCTTTTCCATTTCCTTTGCTCTTTTCCCTCAATAGCATACTGGCACTATCTTGTGGGTAAAAGATAGCATGGAAATGTGTGGCTAGTTGGTGTGCTGGCGGCAATGCTCCCCGGTTATGGCAGTTATGGCAGCGCAATACTTGTGAGCTGCACGGTGGATTGGTCAATATATTCTGCCCAAACGATAAGCTGTGCGCCTTGAATGCTGTATTGAATATTGGTTAACTGCGCCAGCGCCGCCGGCGCCGCTATATGTATCCATTTTCGCGCTGAAAAATTATATTCATATAAAAAAGTTGATTGAGCAGATTGACATAGCATAAGCAAGGCTTTTCCCGGCGCTATCAGTATAATTGCAGACGCTGTTATCCCTTGTGGAAGGGCAGGAAGCGCCGACCACGTTTTCCCGTTATCTGTTGATTGATAGATTGTTGTAGATTCGTTGGAATTCAATGGCTGTTTCATGGCAAATAGCGCGCCGCTCACAGGGTCTATTCCTGTCAGTATTATATTGCTGATATTTGTGGAATAAGCGGTATGTGTCCAGCTTTGGCCGTTATTTTGGCTGACGGCCAATGTTCCGCAGTTTTCTCCGCCGGAACAATTGCTATTTGAAAACGCAACATATATTGCGGATGGCGTTCCGTACACTGCTTTGATTATTGTTCCGATTTGCGGCGTTCCATGTAACATGGCGGTCATGTTCACAACGTGGAAAGCGCCGCCCGGCGCGCTGAAATAGATGTTTGAATTTTGGCTGACGTAAAGATTTGATCCGGACCACGCCAAAACTTGCCCAAATTTTGAATTGCCCGAAATCCCTTGCTGATTCCAAGTTTTACCTCCATCTGTGGCGCGATATAGCGAGAACATATCGGCGCCGGAAATTCCACAGCCCAAACCGCAGGGATCTGTCACCAGCGCTACATCATTTGGCTGAAGCGGATCTACGCTGATTGCGCAGCCGCTGTCTTGTATTGGCGTGAGATAGATTAACCAGCTTGCGCCGCCGTTTTGCGTTATTCCAATATAAATCGGCCCCGTAAGCTGGCCGAGAGTTTCAGAGAATGCGCCGCATATGTAGCCAACTGAAGGATTGCTTGGCGAAAAAGATATACTTTGTGCGTATTGGTAAAATTTCTGCTGCCAGCCGCCGCCGACAGGAATGGCTGTTATCGGCGCTGCCGCTGTTGGCGTAAGTTGGAAGGAAATCAAAGGAACCTGTTCGGCAGCTGCCGTCGGCGAAAATATTACTGCGCCGGGAGTTGCGGCTGAAATAGTTGCTATTGGCGCCGCTGTTTTTTGTTTTGTAGTGGTTTGCGCGGCTTGCGGTGTGGTGTTTGATTGTTTGAATGAGAATAGAAACAGCGCGGTTCCGGAAACCGTAATGAGCAGCGCCAGCGATAATCCGGTTAAAACAAGATTCTTCCGGTGTTTACTTAGGCCGCGCCGAGGTTTTTGATATGCCATTTCGTCTCCAATCCGATCAACAGTGAGCGCAAGTATACTGTGCAGTTATGATACGGTTATATACGTTAATTGTTCTGTGCTTTGGTTTATAAACAATCCCCAAACAATAATTTTTGAGCCGTCGGCAGTATATTGAATATCTGCGAGGCTGCTGAGAAATATTGTCGCCGGCGTGGAAACCCACTTTTGCGTCTGGAAATTATATATGTTTAAAAAATTACCGTTATAGGATTGATATAATAAAATAAGCTTATTTCCGGGAATAATAAATATATTTTGGCTGATAACTGACGACTGAGGCAGCGCCGGAATCGCTGACCACGTTTTTCCGCCATCTGTCGATGTATACAATGGAACAGATAGTGTTTCGGCCCCCTGCTGATTTAACGCATATAGAGCGCCGGTTGCAGGGTCTATTGCAGAAAGCGTTAATCCCTGTGTTTTACTGGGATAGGCAATCGCCGTCCATGTTTGCCCGTTATCATGGCTAGCCGCTAAATAGGTGCAGGTCATAGTGTCGGACGTACAGCTGCCCTGATAAAGATTGACATATATTGTTGCGTTTATGCTGACTAGAGAGCTAATATATACATTCGCAGTCGGTGATATGCTTTTGATTAAAGCAGCCATATTAACGCTTTGCATTGCGCCGCCGCTGACACTGACATAAAGAGTTGGCTTGTCGCCATTTACTACAGCATATAAATTTGATCCGGCCCACGCGAACACTTGGGTAAATGAAGTATTGCCGGCAGCTTGCAGCTGCTTCCATTCGCGGCCGCCATTTGTGGAACGAAAGAGCGAATAATTGATTGGTGTATCAGATGAACACCCGATACTGCAAGAATTTGTTTGCAGCGCCACATCATTTGGCTGAAGCGGGTCTATGCTGATTGCGCACATGCTATCTTGTATTGGTGTGAGGTACATAGACCAATTGGCTCCCCCGTTTTGGGTGATCCCGATATATATTGGGCCGGATGCGCTGCCAATTAAGGGAGTATCGGAGCCGCATATGTAGCCAATTGAGGGATTGCTTGGCGCAAAGGCAATGTTTTCGGAATAGCGAAAATATTTTTGTTGCCAGCCGTCTTCTGCGCCAACTGCGGTTATTGGCACAACAGTGGTTGATG
>JAKAOI010000284.1 GCA_021812265.1 Chloroflexota bacterium
GGTTTTATTGCTGTTAGATTTGATCCGAAAACGGAATGACCACACGTTCTCGCTTTTTGAGCAGGTATTTATTGCCATATTACTGATTGTCAGCCCATCAATGTATGATTGTTTAGTTTTTTACGGCCACTACGAAATTATTATTGAATTGCTTTGCGCCGTTATGGGGTTGCGCGCATTTCTACAAAACAGACGCGCTGAAGCCGGTATATGGATTGGTTTGGCGGCGCTTACCCGCACAGCTTCGCTGTTTATCGCCATTCCGCTGGCGGTTGCGCTGGCTGTAAATCGAAAATGGAAAGATTGTATTCTATTTGCCGGCAGCTCGTTTGTTACATTGATGGTGGGTTTGCTGCCTTTTTTGTGGAAAAGCCGATACGATACGATATATTCTTTGGTTACATTCCGCTCTGCAGAGCCAATATTAGACGGTTCATTTTGGACATTTCTGCGAAATACACATATTGGCGCGCTGCTGCAAAACTATGATTCCACCTTGGCGATTGTATTTGCTGTAACAGTGAGCGCGGCGGTGATTATATTTGGTAAAATTCGCGATACCGATCCGCTCCTTACCGGAGTAATAGTGATATCACAGCTATTTTTCGCCTTCTTTTTGCGGGCAACTTGGGGGTATTATTTTTCCGAGCCGTTTGTTATGGGGCTGTTATTTGTATTTATGGCGGCGCCGAAAGGTGTACGATTTTGGATGTCTACCGTTTTTGTTCTCTATTTTAGCGCGCTGACGGGGATAACAGAGTATCGAATCAACCAAACACCAGATTTTTTTGGAGAATCTGGGCGAGTGCGGCTGCTGGTAGAGTGGACTTCTGCCGGAGTTGCGGTTTTGATGGCGCTGGGAATTTTGCTGCTAACCGGGTATATACTGTTTTTGGCGCGTAATAGCCGAAAAAAAAGTGAACATGAGGTGGAAGCGCTCAACACGGCGGAACTCATACACATGCAGCCCGTTGTGACTGCGGAGGCATAACATGCTATAAAACTATTCCTCGATATGGTTATTGGCGATGATATGTTCGGCTGCCGCAAGGTCATCTGGGGTGGTGATTTTGATGTTATTGACAGATCCGTAAATCACTTTTACTCGGCGCCCATATCGCTCGAAGCATGAAGCTGTATCTGTGCCGTCAAAATCGTCGCGTTCGGCGGCGTCGTAGACATCCAGCAGATCGGCGGCTCGGAACGCTTGCGGCGTTTGCGCATTCCATAAACTGCCGGAATGAAATACTCGTTGAATAGAGCCGCTGCTGTCTACTGCAAATATTTCATCGCCGGAAAGCTCGGGCACGGCGGTAATTGCGCCGCCAAAAGCTTCAGCGGCTTGTAAAACATTGACAATTATGGATTCTGCAGTGAAAGGCCTGGCCCCGTCGTGTATCAGCAGTAAATCAATTTCATGGCGTATTATACGCTGCCGCAGTGTGTTCAGCGCATTCATTTCGGAGCGTCTGCGGGTGGTTCCCCCGCCGGTAACATTAGTAATTTTGGAGAATTGATACGTTTTTAAAGCGGTATGCTGAAAATAATCCATTTCATCCGGGTGCGCAACAACAATAATTTCATCAATCACTGCGCTGCTCTCAAAAGCCGCCAACGTTCGGGCAAATATGGGAACGCCCCCTATTTCTAAAAAGATCTTGTTTTTAGATGCCTTCATCCGCGAGCCTTGCCCTGCGCATAAGATAATTGCAACAGTGTATGGGTGATTATACTGCGTCATAGTCCACCCCAACTTACAGAAAAATTTTCGCTAAAAATTTTGCTGCGCCATCTTCATCGTTGGATAATGTTGTTTGTTTCGCCCATTTTTGTACTTCTGGGTTGGCGTTAGCCATAGCGACTCCAAGGCCCGCTGTTTGCAGCATAGAAATATCGTTTTCACCATCTCCGATAGCGATAATTTTATGCTTGGGAATCTGCAGCGTGTCTGCAACTAATTGCAGCGCGGCGCCTTTGTGGACACCCGGCTCTGAAAACTCCAGAAAATCGACTGATGTTCGGGTGATTTGCGCGGTAAACAATTGATCTTTTGCCGCTGCGGCTCGAATATTGCCGAAATCTTCCTCACTGCCTGTGATAAGGATTTTTACCGGATCCGGCAATGATTGCAAAGATGACGCAATCAACGGCTCCGGCTCGTGATACATTTGCAGCAATGCGCTGAATGCCGGGTTGATGTTGGTAGTATAGATATTTGCAGGTGTGTACCATCCTATTGGCAGATCTGGGTTGACCGATGCAAGCAATGTAAGCGCATCGCGCGCTGTTTTTTCTTGCATAAGAAAAGTATGCAGGAAGTGATGGGACTGAGCGTCTGCAACAACAGCGCCATTACAGGTAATCTGCGGCCCGTCTAGCTGCAGATTTTGAATGAGCGGTTTAATGGATTGAAAAAGTTTTCCTGTAGCCAAAACAACTTGCACGCCAAGCTTTCTCATTGCCACTATTGTTTGGCGTGTATACTCAGTTAACACATGATCGCTGTTTAGCAATGTTCCGTCAATATCCAAAACCACTAAAGTATAGGGCAGATCCGCATGCGCATGTATGTGTTCCAAAGCTTTTTCCTCGGTATCCGCTTAACCTTGCTTGATGATGCGTATTGTGTCGTTATATCCGTTTGTGTCGGTTTCACGAACATCAATATCAGCAGCAACAGCCACAATGTGTTCGGTGTTGCTGTTGTGATTATTGGTTGCAGGGATTTTTTCACTGTGTGAAGGTGAAATGAAGAAAACAAAACGTTCCAAATCTAATTTATCCAGCAAAAAGGTGATGGTATAATCTTTTTTAAGAGTCATTGTATGTAAATCTACGTTGGTGTTTTGCTGAGAGATATCGTAGACTATTCCTTTTTTGCTGGAAGATATGGAAACGATATGAAGGTTAACAGGAGAATTGCGCAAAAACTCATCTGCAGATTTGCCTGCAAATATTGAGTTGGCGGGAACCGTAAAACTGCACAACGCTCTATTAGATGCTTCGTTGGCAATTAAAATATCAACGGAACCGGGAATTTTAATATTCACATGCAGGTCGGTAGTAATTTTTTTAATAAGATTTTGTGTGGGATTGATGATGGTAAAATTCTCATTTTCAAACAACGCTATGTTATCTATATTATTAACGCGGGCATAGATTGCGCATTTGCTGTTCAAGGAACGAATAACTTGGCACATAACCAAATTATCTTCATCTTCACCGGTTGCGGCAATAAAATGATCTGCGTTATAAACGCCGTAATACTCCAAAGTGGAAACTTCGCAGGCGTCGGCCAGCGCGCAATAAGATTCGGGAAGCTGGTGATTTTTCAAATATTTAATGCGTTCGGGATCTTTTTCAAGAATCAGTGTTTCTTTTTGATCAGAGATAAGCCTTTTAGCTAATTGCAGCCCAATTTCTCCGCCTCCGCCGATGATATAAAATTCTTTATGCGGCTCTTCTGGTTTATGTTCGCCGGCAATGGATGACGCAGCGGTATTGAAGCGGATATTTGGGTTATATTTTTGGATCAGCGATGAACATTCCTGAATTGATAAGGAAGTGGGGCTGAAGCAGTTGATACCGTAGTGATCGTTATAAATTTTGCAGCGTTGCGGATCGAGGATGCGGCAAAAGATATTTTGCACATGAAATGTTTTTTTTGCAACAAGGCTTGCAAAGATATTCCTATTGTCACCAGACATTAGGGTGATAAAGTATGTGTCTTCAGAAAGATCCAGCGATTTTAGAAATGTTGGGTCAACCATATCGCCAATTTTTACAGTAAGATTAGGGTATTGTTTTTTGCTGAATTTTATCCGATTAAATGCAAGGGGATTTTTATCAATAATAGTAACTTCGTTTTGGGGATTTTCTGATAATTGTTTGGCTAAATCAGCGCCAACTCTGCCGCACCCGGCTATACAAAATTTCATAAAAGCAGCTCAAATTCTCAACAGTTACATAAAATATTTTTTCAAGGCGAGACGCCAAGCTT
>JAKAOI010000285.1 GCA_021812265.1 Chloroflexota bacterium
AATCCCAGATCAATCCCTACTGCTGGCCCGGCTATCGGACCAAAATCGATTGCGAGATCCACTTGAATGCTCAGATACCACCAATCGGCTTCTCGGCTGATCGTAGCACTCTGGATTTTGATGGTGGGACTCAGCACGAACTTCCTCTACGATCATCTTTTTAACTTTTAGCGCTCTTATTTATTTACTTGCGTTTCCAGGCTTTGAATCGCCGGTAATGAACAAACTGCCGCAGGCTGCTGATTGGTTACGTTGCAAAACGCTGCGGTAAAATAATTTGCTGTGCCGATTATTTGCAGCGAGATGGAGGTTTTTGTGTTGCTAAGCTGCCCGGCTATTCCCGCCCAATCTAAGGATGACAAAATGGATGGGTCTATGCTTGATCCGGACGCAATATATTGATTGCCAATATCGAAAAATGGTATACCGCCGGTTGAGGATGTGTAGGGCGAAGTGTCATATTTTGCAAACAACGCCGATTGCGCAGATGTTAGCTTTTGCAGCGCATTTTGATTGCGATCCTCATATTCCACACCCTGGAAATTCAAATATTTACTGGTATAGGTTGCGTTTAAAAATGTAAAGGTATTGGTGTTTGGAAAACTGTCGCTTGCGGAAGATTCCATTGTGTATAATCCGTTAAATGAGCCAAACCTGCTGAGAGCGTTAATTAATCCCCAACGCATTGCCGCGCAATAGGGACAATATTCTGCGCCGATATATAAAACCACCGGTTTGCTTTGCGCATCTTTATATATGGTGTTGCCGGTCAATTTTACAAAGGGACTGCTGACACTGCCGGCTCCGACGGAGGTGTAAACAGTTGCAGGGATATTTGTCAGTTCATTGACTACAGAACTTGCCGCTGGTTTCGATGTAAATGCGGCGTTACTGCCATTTCCACCGGGTAAATGTGATAATGCATAGACTATGACAACAACAACAACAACAACGCCCACTATTGATGTTAACAGCCCATATTGTTCCGAAAAAGATTTTTTAATTTTGCGTTTGTTTTTTGCCGGGATTTGATTTCGGGATGTTGGCGGAGTTTGTTTTGAACCTGCAGAAGATTTGCCGGAGGCAATTTGTGAGCCTGCAGTGGGACGCGCAGGAGCCAAAGTAGACCCGCTTACACCCGGCTTATTCTGTTCTTTTAAACTCTGCTGGTTGTTTTTAGTTCCGCTGAAAGACGCCGCGGAAGATTTGCCGGTAGAAGATGAAGTGTACGAAGGCTTCTTTTTGCCGGATGAACTCATAGTTTTCCCCCAAAACAGGTTATCATAATATAACAAATCCATTTTCAGAAAACACATATATTTATATAACTTGGGTTTTGGGCTTATAGTACGGGCAGATATGTTCAGGCTGCCAGAATGACAAGTACATAGAAAGCCTTGACTCACCGACTGCAAAAAAACTGATGCTTTCTTGCGCATCTCCCGATATTTCACATAGGCGAAAGCCCAGCGGCTAAAACCTGCAAGTTGATTGTATGTTTTCAGAAGATTTTCTTTTTTATAAGAATAAATGCGGATTCACTTTGCATTATATACCAGCGAAGGCTGATATGGGGATAGAATAGCCGCTTCTTCAAAATTTTTTTACACAGATGTGACAAATTGCGCTAAACTGCCGATACTATCACAGGGGCGCCTTGCTGGAACTATGGCGCAGTCAGATAAAGTTCTAGGGGAGCGTTAAAGACGCCGTCATAGATGTGACGCATTGGCGCGCTTCCAAATAGTCTATTGCTTCAAAAAGTTTTGTGACGGCGTCATAATTTTGATATAGTTTGCCAAAGCGCATTACAGCGCCGCGGCGGCGCGTTCCAGTTTTGCTTTAGCTTCGGCGGCAACTTGCCGCAAAGCTTCATCATTTGAAATAGTCATCATCACTTCGGGGTCGGCAAATTCAATCAAAGCGCCTTCCGCAACCTGCCGCACAACAACATTGCAGGGCAGCATTAAGCTGATATGAGGATCTTCTGTTAAGGCGCGGTGCGCCAAGTGAGGATTGCAAACCCCTAATATGGTAAACGATGGGTACTCGGCGTTTAATTTTGCTTTCATTGTTGCCTGAATATCAACAGTTGTCAACACACCAAAGCCTTCATTTTTTAGGGCTTCTGTTACTTTGGCCATTGCTTCCGCAAAAGATGCGTGCAGCGTGACGCTGAAGCCCATAGATGAATCTTTTACAATATTGCTCATTTAATTTTTTGTATCCAATTCTGTAGAATAATTTGATGCGGCGCCAATCGCCAGCGCTTGTTCTACCGCATTACGCTGCGCGCTTCCGCAAACCAGATCGCATAATTCAACAATTGTGCTGTCGGAAATTGCATAGTAGATGGTTGTGCCTTGCTTGCGCCGCGAAACAATGCCGCCTTGCAGCAAAGCAGTTAAGTGTTTCGATACATTTGGTTGGCCGGCGTCTGTTTGCGCAACAAGTTCCCCGACACTTTTCTCGCCGTCTTTCAGCGCTGCAATCAATTTCAGCCGCATTGGTTCACTCAGCAGTTTAAATCTGCCGGCCATAACGCTGATCATCGTTTCCGGAAAACCAGAGTCATCTGTGCGCCGCCACAAATCGAAAGACATGTTTTTGGCAGGTTGTATTTTTGCCATTGCCGCCACCTCGAAAGAAAAATATAGAATATTTTCTATATGCTTATATAGTAATATAAATAACCACAAATGTCAAGATGCGCAATCTTAAGGAAAAGAAAGATTTTGGGGACACCCCAAACTCCGCAAAAGGGGCTTTGCCCCTTTTGTATCCTTAGCTGTTGAGAACACGTATCCATTAAGATGTTTTTTGTGAGTAGCGCAGACGCCGCAGCCAAATCAGCAACATGCTGATATCTGCCGCAGTTACACCTTCTATTCGACTGGCTTGCCCAATGGTTAATGGCTTCACTTTTGCTAGCTGTTGCCGCGCATGTTGGCGAATATTTGGCGCAGCGTTGTAATCTAAATCGGGAGAAAGCGCCATATGTTCCAATCTTGCCGAACGCTGCACCTGCCGTTCCTGTCGTTCGATATATCCGGCAAACTTAACACGCAGTTCTATTTCCTCAAAAATATCAGCAGAAAGTTCTGGCAGCGCTTGTCCGACAGCTTCGGCTATCTGTGATGTTTGCCGCCATGAAACTTCGGGGCGGCGCAGCAATTCTTCCGCCGTCATTTGCTGTGACAACGCTTGTAAGCCTGCTTGTACCGCCTGCGCGTTTATCGTTGATGAAGGAGTGAAAATTATTTTTTGCAGCCGTTCCATTGTTTGAGCAATTGCATAACGCTTTTTTTCAGCAGCTTCCATTCGCTCCTCAGAAATTAGCCCAAGTTCATAGCCTTTATCAGTCAGTCGCAAATCTGCGGCGTCTTGTCGCAGCAACAGCCGGTGCTCTGCTCGCGATGTGTGCAGACGATAGGGTTCGGTAATAGTTTGCGTGGTTAAATCGTCAATCAACACTCCAATATATGCTTCATTGCGCTGCAGAATAAACGGATCTTCCCCGCGCGCATATTTTGCGGCGTTTACACCTGCAATAAATCCTTGCGCAGCTGCTTCCTCATATCCCGAAGTGCCGTTGATTTGCCCCGCCAAAAACAATCCCTCGGTGGTTTTCGTTTCTAATGATCGTAATATTTGGTCCGGCGGAACAAAGTCATACTCCACAGCATAGCCCAACCGCATAATTTCAGCATGTTCCAACGCAGGAATGCTGCGCAGCATGGCTAACTGCACGTCTTCGGGCAGGCTGGTGTTCATGCCCTGTACGTATACTTCTCCGGTGCGCCAGCCCTCCGGCTCCAAAAAAATTTGATGCGTTTCTTTTTCGGCAAACCGCACCACTTTATCTTCAATTGATGGGCAATATCGCGGCCCGCGGCCCGAAATAACACCGGTATAGAGTGGCGAACGATGCAAATTGGCGCGAATAACAGTATGTGTTTGCTCATTTGTGTGTGTCAAATAACATGGAAGTTG
>JAKAOI010000286.1 GCA_021812265.1 Chloroflexota bacterium
TACACTGCAGCGTTATTATCCGCTGCGCCAATTCCTGACCCAACAGTGCGCCGCAAACGCATACTTTTAACCGGCGATGTTCCCAGCCCAATTAATCCCCCCAGCGGATGCCGCTTCCATACTCGGTGTCCGATTGCTCAACCCATCTGCTCAGAGCAGGAGCCTGCTTTGGTAGATAAAACAGGCGTGGGGCATTTTGTTGCCTGCCACTTCTCAGATCGCGTTGGTGACCTTGTAGCGACAACAAAAAATTAATCTTTCGATTACATTTTCAGTGCGCCTTTCAATTTTTGCTCCGCTCTCTCTGCATAGAGCACAAAATTGAGAGGCGTTGCTGTATATACCTCACTTTTCCCGCAAGGAATATGCGGCGGCGACAAACAGAAACGCAATTACAGCAAAGTCTTTTACAGGGCTGGGAATGTAGTGTATAAAAAAGCGGAGATGTTCATAAACATCTCCGCTTTTCTCATTGCGACGTATGCCACGCTCATGCGCATATTCAAACACGCATCAATTGCGCAGCGGTTTTCCCGTGCTTAGGGTATACGCAATGCGCTCCTGCGTTTTTGGCGTGCCGATAAGACTGACAAACGCCTCGCGCTCTAAATCGAGAATATCTTGCTCGGTTAACACCTGCCCTAACTGGCAGTCGCCGCCGGTAAGAACCATTGCCAATTTATCAGAAACCAAAACATCATGCTCGCTGGCCTTGCCCTGCAAGCGCAAATTATCAACAACTTGCTTTAAAACCAGCCGCATGCCGCTTCCGCCTAATTGAAATGTTGCCGGCTCCGGCTTTTTCCATTCGCCGCGCGCTGCCATCTCTGCAAGCTCTACTGCATCGGCTTTGGCGTCGGATAACAGCCGTTCGCGATCAAAACTCAGCCGATCCGTTTTGCGCAGGAATCGATAGCCCTGCGCCTCACGAGCGCTGGTTGAAACAGTTGCCATAGCCACCAGTTCAAACACATGCCTTGAAGCGCTGAATGGACCTTTATCCGGCGTGCCCTTAGACCAGCGCGCCAGCATTTCTTTACAGCCGCCGCCACCGGGAATTAAGCCAACTCCGGTTTCCACCAATCCAATATACGTTTCTACCGCTGCGCGCGCATGGTGCGCATGCATGGTAATTTCACAGCCGCCGCCCAGCGTTCTGCCGGCAGGGGCAGCAACAACAGGAATATCGGCAAATTTTAGTGTCATATTAGCTTGTTGAAACGTATTGGTTACCTTGTCAATTGTGCCCCATTGGCGCATTTTCGCCGCCAGCAGCAACTGCGCTATATTTGCTCCAGCGGAAAAATCCGAAGCCTCATTGCCGATTACCAGCGCGCGGCCCCATTTTTTTGTCTCCGCCACAGAGTTTTGCAGCATTTTTATCAAATCATCATCTAAAGCGTTCATTTTGGTATGAAATTCTAGCAGCATGACGCCATCGCCAATATCAATCAGCGAAGCCGAACGATTCTGCGCTATAACCTTATTCCCCGTCTTGAACGCCGCCAGCTTCAGAGGCTCTTCACCCGGCGCAAAAGGAACATAGGAATGCGACGGAAAAGAGTAATAAGCTTTCGGATCCTGATCAATATAAAACTTGCCGGTTCCGCTGCCCAAAACATCCTGAACCATCTGTGGAATCACCCGGCCTTCTTGCTGCATACGGCGAGCAGTCGCTTCCACGCCTAAATAATCCCAAATTTGGAATGGCCCTACATCATAGTTAAAGCCCCAGCGAATTGCGCTATCAATATTGCGCACATCATCAGTAATAGACGCGCCAATGGCCGCCGCATAAACCAGCGTATCAGCAGTTGTCTCCCAAGCAAGTTTACCCGCGCGATCGGGCGAACTTACCATCATCTTTATGCGCTCCAGCGGGCTGCTCACTTCTTTTACTGCGTCTATCGCTGGAAAACTGACACGCGGATACTCGCGATATTCCATTGTGGAAGGATCGAGTGTGAAAACCGTGCGTTTTCCGCCATCTCCGCGTTCCCGTCGGAAAAACCCTTGGCCGGTTTTATTGCCCAGCCATTTATTGGCAATCATGCCGCGCACAAATTCCGGCAATTGAAACGTATCTCGGAACGGATCATCCTGCAAATTGCGATATAATCCATCTGCAACATCCACCAAAATATCCACGCCGGCCAAATCAGCGGTGCCAAAAATAGAGGATTTCGGGCGGCCCATCGGAACGCCTAAAATCGCGTCTACTTCATCAAAGCGATACCCTTCGTTCATAGTTCGGTTCAGAGTTGCCAAAAAGCCATAGTTGGCAATACGGTTTCCGATAAATCCGGGAGTATCTTTACACACAACGGTTCCTTTACCCAGAATCTGCGAACCGAATTGCCCCATAAACGTGATGATTTCGGGATCGGTTTCAGCGCTGGGAACCAATTCGAGCAGCTTTAAAAAGCGCACGGGATTAAAGAAGTGTGTAATTAAAAAATGTTTGCGGAAACTTTCACTGCGGCCTTCCAGCAACAGCCGCGCCGGTATGCCCGATGTATTCGAGCTGATGACGCTATCCGGCTTGCGAAATTGTTCAATTTTCGCATACACATTTGCTTTCACATCCAGCCGTTCAAATACGGCTTCTACAATCAAGTCCACATCCGCTAATTGTGCAAGATCATCTTCAATATTCCCTACAGTAACACGTTCGGCGTCTTTGCGGGAATAAAACGCCGAAGCTGGTTTTGCCTTAATGGCGCGTTCCAATCCACTTTGCGCAACTTTGTTGCGCGCCGCGCGATCGGTTGAATTTTTGGCTTCTTCGGGAACAATATCGAAAAGAAACACGGGAATGCCGGCGTTGGCAATTTGCGCCGCAATGCCGGCCCCCATCGTGCCTGCGCCAATAACAGCGGCGCGGCGAATAGTATATGGCATATGCCAAATCCTCCTATACGCGCTCTATTATGGTTGCAACGCCTTGGCCGCCGCCAACGCACAATGTAGCCATGCCAATAGTTTTATTTGCAGTAGTTAAAGC
Organism: Chloroflexota bacterium; assembly: GCA_021812265.1. Taxonomy (GTDB): domain Bacteria; phylum Chloroflexota; class Ktedonobacteria; order Ktedonobacterales; family JACDGC01; genus JAJYBV01. The sequence goes on from JAKAOI010000286.1 coordinate 3,005, forward strand.
GTTCAACAGCGTAACAATCAGGCGCGCGCCAGAACATCCGAGCGGGTGACCAAGCGCAATAGCGCCGCCATGCGGGTTAACTTTTGTTTCATCAATATTCAATTCACGAATTACGGCAAGATTTTGAACCGCAAACGCTTCATTCAATTCAAACAAATCAATATCTTGCAAAGCCATACCCGAGCGTTTCAGCGCTTTATGAACAGCTCCAACCGGGCCGATACCCATAATTTCCGGAGCAACGCCATTTACCGCCATTGTGCGGATGCGCGCTAGGGGAGTAACGCCAAGTTCTTGGGCTTTTTCCGCAGACATAATGACAACTGCCGATGCGCCATCATTCAATGGACTGGAATTGCCTGCAGTAACAGTGCCGCCTTTTACAAAAACCGGTTCCAGCGAGGCTAATTTTTCCATCGAAGTATCACGGCGGGGACCGTCATCTGTAGTAACAATCTCGCCATTGGGTAAAACAACCGGAACAATTTCGCGCGCAAAAATGCCCGAATCGATAGCGTTCACCGCGTTGGTGTGGCTTCGCAGGGCATAGCGATCTTGCTCTTCGCGAGAAATACCATATTTATTTGCTAAATTTTCAGCGGTTAAACCCATAGGAATATACGACTCTTCAAATTCAGTGGTCATTGTTCCCTTCAGACCGCACAACTCTATACCGGCAGGGTTTTGGTACAGTTTTGGGTTGAAACTGGGGTTAAAGCCACCCATGGGGACATGCGACATCGACTCAACACCGCCGGCGACAACTACATCTCCCTGACCCAGCATCACCGATTGCGCTGCCATATTCACCGCCTGCAAGCTGGACGCGCAAAAGCGGTTTACAGTTACCGAGGCGGCGGTTGTCGGCAAACCAGCCAAACCGGTGATAATGCGGGCAATATTCATGCCTTGCTCGCCTTCCGGAAAGGCGCATCCAATAATAACATCTTCTATCAATGAAAGGTCGAGG
>JAKAOI010000287.1 GCA_021812265.1 Chloroflexota bacterium
GACCAGGAAATTGGATGAAGCTATTATTGCGTTGGATTTAGCGCAAGTATATTCCAAACAAGAAATTCTTACTATGTATCTCAACTCCGTTCCTTATGGCGGAATAGTGTATGGTATAGAAGCGGCGTCGGAAGTGTATTTTCATCTTGCGCCAAAAATAATACCCCTAGATACTACTACAGGCAAACCATTATCTGGCTTTACGCTAAGTGCAGATGAACAGTCGTATTATCAATACGCGCAACAGAATGGCTGCATTGCCAAAGGCCAAACCAGTTTAACAGAATCAGCAACATGGCAGCTGCAGCCGTGGCAGGCTGCGTTGCTTGCCGGTATTCCGGAATCTCCCGCTGTATATATGCCATATAGTGATCCTGCGTGCGCATTAGACCGTATGCAAACAGTGCTGAATGATATCTATACTGTTCCGGGTGATAGTTCTTATTTCCCGGCAAGCGGAAAAATTATTGTTCCCAAACAATTTGATTTAAATCCGGCAATGGATTGTACGATGTATCCCTTTACGTACTTAGCAGATCAAAATCAGCAAAATTTGTGGCTGCAGGCGTTTGACGCCATTCATAAGCAATCAAAGTATGACCCTTCCACATATACACGTCAAATTCATTATGATAACCAGATTGGTCAAACCGGAAAATTGGCTCCGGGGTTTGTAGATTATGTTATTCAGCAGCTATCCGATATGTTGCCTGGTGGCTATGCGCAGCTGGCCAGTTCTGGCTGGAGAATATATACAACACTGGATTATGGTGACCCCAGTATTCCTCAAAGTGATCTGCAAAAAATATATGTCAATCCGGCGACGGGGAAATTGGCCGGTTTGCCCGCTTCAGAAATCGCTCGCGTTGGTTTGCAGCAATACGCTGAATTTTTAACGTACCGTAACATTTTTGGTGTAACGATTAATGGATTTAAAGACGCCACACTCGATAACTGGTTTTGTGGTTCAGGTTTTGGCACGCAAGTATATGCATATCTGCAGCAAACAAACGCATTGGCGGCTCCAACACATGCGTCGTGCATTGTTAAAGCGCTGGCGTACCCCGATAACCTAGGTGGAAAAAATGTGAATGACGCTGCAGTCGTAGCCATAGATCCACGGAATGGCAACATTTTAGCTATGGTGGGCAGCGCAAGTTATTATGACACTGCGCTGGAAACATCGGGACAGGTAAATGTCGCCACTTCTCCGCGTTCACTAGGTTCATCATTTAAACCTGTGCAATATTCTACAGCTTTTGAGATGGGCTGGAATCCGGGTGTTATTATCAATGATCAACCCACATGTTTTCCGGGCAACCCGCAGAATATTACGCAGCAGCCGTCGGCCGATGTGTTTTTGTGCGGCAACAATTATCTGCCGCACGACTATACACCTTTTCAATGGGCTGGCCCTCAGCCTCTGACGTACATGCTGGGCAATTCGCTGAACCCGCCGGCAGAGCTTGCCTTATCCTTTGTTGGTATGCAAGATTCATATAGTTCACCGTTTTTTACTATGGCGCAGCGCTTGGGGCTGCCGGTTGGCAACGCTCCGGGAGATTTAAATGCAGCGCAATTTGGCCCGTCAACGGCTATCGGCGCGCAGCCCGTTTCTTTATTAAACTTAACAGGCGTATACGCCACATTTGCGGATAATGGCTATCACATTCCGCCGAATTTTATTGAAACTATTACTACATCTACCGGCGGCCCAATATTGAACGCCGCAACGGGACAGCAGCTGTTTAAAGCTGGAACAATTCCGCAAGGATATCAGGCCATCAGCCCGCAAGCGTCGTTTATGATGAGCAGCGTTTTATCGAATAACGAAGCCCGTGACGGCGACTTCGGCCCCAATAATCCGCTGAATTACTACGGGCGATCTGTTGCCGCCAAAACCGGGACCAGCCAAAACGTGGTAGATATTGTAACCGAGGGGTATACGCCGTGGCTGGCAATTGGTGTGTGGGCGGGAAACGCCAATGGCGCACCAGCCTCACCAGATATCATCGGTATTGCCGGAGCCGGATATATCTTTAATTATTTAATGGATTTTGCCATTGATCATTATAATATGCCGGGAACACCACCATCATATGAAGTTGCGCAAAATAATCCATCTCCCGGAGGCTATTTCCCGATTCCTGCGGATATGCATTTGGCGTTGTTAGATTGCAGCACCGGCATGGCCCCGGTAACAGGAAAATCTGCCACAACACCATGCAACCCGCAGTCGTATACGGTGCCGCAGCAAATGTATCCCGAATTTCAGCCAAGTGTGTTTGCTACCAATGATAATGTGGCGGGACTGAAATTTGTGAAGAATAATTATACTTCGTATTTTTGCGCAAATTGGGGGTGCATTAAAAATCCTTATGAGGTAAGTTATGCATATCCCGGCTTAGATTATACGTGGTTAATTAATGGGCAAGATCCTACTCAGCCATAGGCACAAGAATTTTTTCTGCCGAGAATCTGTTATACAGATTCTCGGTTTTATTCAGGAGGTTGGTTTTCATGTTATTCCGTGTCCAAAAGCGATTTTTTGCAGCAAATCGCGCGGCGCTTCTTCTCGGATTTATTATAGTGGTATTATTTACAGGTTGCGGCGCAAGCAACGATAATCAAAATTCAGGGGTAAATTTGGGAAACGGGGCGCTTCTGTCATTTATTGGCATAGACGGCAATGTGTGGCTGGCCAACGCCGATGGCTCAAACGCGCATGCAATTTCCTCATCGCATTGCCCGCAAAACGCTTCGTGCTATGGGCCGCCTTCGTGGTCACCGGATGGACAGGAAATAGCAGTGTTTGGGCCTGCGCCAAATATTAATAATGGCAATTTGCTATATATATTTAACCGCCAAGGTATATTGGTTAAAAATATAACGCCGCCTAATCCCGATTCCAGCGGACAAATAGTGTGGGTAAACAGTGGACAAGATATAGCGTTTCAGGGTAGGGTTTTAAGCCCGACATTAAAAACCACACCGCTTTCCATATTAGTTATGAATGTTGCCAGCGGACAACTGCAATCATCCATTCCCATACCGCAAATTAGCGGCAGCACAGCGCTCTGTGGCGATAACACCGCTAGATCTAACGCTTTGCTGAGTTTGGTTGACCTTGTAATAAATGGATTTAACGGGTTACGGCTTACATTCAGCGCGGCTCCGGATGGCTCAGCCTATGTCGTGTCTAATGGCACATGTCAATCAAGTGTGTCATTAGTTACCGCCGGCGGGTCTGCACAAACACTCGCTCCGCTGCAATCGGGCGGCAGTGTCATGCAAGCGCAGTTTTCTGCCGATGGAACGCATATTGTTGCTGTGGAAGAAGACACCAATGGCAGCAGCAGCATTGTTGAATATTCGTCCGGCGGAACACAGGGTAAAACGCTTTATACCGCAAACAGCGCACTGCAGCCTGAAACTGCACGATTAAGCTCGCCTCAGTGGTCTGTCGACGGATCAAAAATATTTTTTATGCATAATGGCGATCTGTGGGTTATAAACTCAGATGGAACACAGGCGCATAGTCTTTTGCTGACCAGCTCGTTTAATAATGGCGCAGATATGGTGGAAGCAGAGCCAATTCCGTCTCCGGATTTAACACATTTGGTATGGGTTCAGCTTGAACAATCCCAAATAGGAGCGCAGCCTACCACGGCATTAATTGTCGGTTCAATTAACGCCACCCAGCAGGTGGATGTGCAGCCCGGAGCAGTGTGGCCGGCGTGGTCATAAAAATGGCGCAAATTACAATTTTATGATTTTTTCATCTCAACTCGTGATACGGAGACCCCTGCCTTTAGGCATGGGGAGGAAGTATCACCCGCCATTAGGCGGACCTCGGGAACAACGCTATGAGCGACATTCGTGGGCTTTCTTCCAACTTCGCCAATTTATCTCCTACAAAGCGGATCGTGAGGGGATAGCCGTGATCTTGGTTGATCCGGCGTATACGT
>JAKAOI010000288.1 GCA_021812265.1 Chloroflexota bacterium
TAAAATTGGGCGGATAGTTAAGGTATATCCGCGTTGTTTTGCGGTTATAATGAGATAATCTTGTAACCGTGTGGTAATTTCCGGTAAACTTGGCTCTAAATCCGAAAAATCCCGCGGATTTAGGTAAATATTGTATTTTGTTGGCGCTAATTTTCGAGAATCTTGCGCAACAATATTTTCTTCCATTACCTGTTCTAGTTTATGCGATATTTCAACCGGCTGCAATTTTGAGCGGAATATTCTGCCAAATGAGCCTTCCACTAAACCTTGCAGCCTATCTTCAAACCAAGCAATTGCGTTCCGGTTCCGTTTCATGTTTGTACCCTCACTTCCCGTATATCCAAAACGCGCCGAACCTCTTCTACGTCACGAGACATCTGTTCAATCAGTTCATCTGCCCCGGAAAATTTTTCTTCGCCGCGTAACCGCTGTATAAATTGTATTTCAAGTTGTTCATCATAAATTGTCGTGTCAAAATCCAAAATATATACTTCTAACCGGTGTTCCTGCCCGTTAAATGTTGGGTTGGTTCCAATATTTGCGGCTCCGCGCAGTATTGTATTCGGAAATTTTTCCCGAATAACCTGAACGGCGTATATACCGTTAGCAGGCAGTAATTTATGTTCGGAAACCCGCAGATTTGCTGTGGGAAACCCCAGCTGCCGGCCACGCGCATCCCCATGGATTACAACTCCTTTGGCTGCATATGGACGTCCAAGCATATTTTCTGCCGAAACCATATCACCGAATTGAATACTTTCGCGTATTCTGGTGCTGGAAATTGGTCCATTTGCGTCTTGCAGCCTTGGAATATATGTTGTGGTAAAATTATGCGCGCCGGCAAACCCGCTGACAATGTGAGAATCCCCGCTGCGATTGTGCCCCAATCGAAAATCATCACCCTCAACTAAAGCGATGATAGATAGGTGTTCCAGCAGCATTTGCAGAAATTCTTCGGCGTTTAAGCGCGCTATTTCGTGCGAGAATGGAATCATAACTATGTGGTCGACCAGCTGCATTTGTTCTAACGCCACTGCTTTTTCCAATCCTGGAGTAAGGAAACGTAAATGGGTATCGGGACGCAATACCATCATCGGAGCCGGCCAAAATGTTACAGCTGTAACTTCGGAATTCATTTTTATTGCAGTATCGCGAGCGATTTTCAGCATATACGCATGTCCAAGGTGTCCTCCGTCGAAATTGCCGACACTTATTACCTGTGGTTGTTTTAGTTCGGCGGCTTTCAAAGAAGTAAATACGGTCATATGGTTCTCACCCTAATTTTTGTGTTGCTGAAATACGCTGATTTGCCCTGATTGTATCCTATCACAGTTCTGTAAAACACGCCAACAAAATAAATAGTCATGACTTTCGCTTCAGCATGGAAAATCGGGGATGTACAAGGTGCGCGCCCCTTGTACGAAGTTCTGGGGTGTCCCCAGACCTCCCTTTGTTGCAGATACGAGAACCATGCGCATCTCTTTCAAGCGAAAGTCCTAATAATAAATATGCGCCGTCTTACAGCAGTTTATCGGCGGCTCAACTAAATATGATATACTGATATCGTGGGCTGCGGCGCCAGCTCCGCATTAGCGACGGCGCGCTTCAGCTATCATGCTTCTTAGGAGCAGGCTTCGATGACGACTGCCGGTGTCCCCACCTTTCAAAACTTTATTGGCGGTGAATGGGTTAATTCCCTAAGCGGGAAAACATTCATCGATCGCAATCCAGCCCATGAAGATCAAATCATAGGCTATTTTCAACAATCCGGTACTGAAGATATTGACCGGGCTATTGCCGCCGCAAAAACAGCGCTTCCGGCTTGGCGCGCCACACCTCCGCCCGAGCGCGGTGAAATCATTTTGCGCGCTGCGCTGCTGTTAGAACAGCGCCGGGAAGAGCTGTCTAAACTGCTTACGCAGGAAATGGGTAAACCCCTGAAAGAAGCGCGCGGCGATCTGCAAACTGCTATCGATTTCGGCAAATATGTTGCCGCCGAAGGCCGTCGCGCGGAAGGCGAAACGGTTCCTTCTGCGCTGCGCGATAAAATGTGTTTAACGGTTCGTGAGCCGATGGGGGTTGTTGGTATTATTACCCCATGGAATTTTCCCTTAGCCATTCCTGCGTGGAAAACGTTTCCCGCATTGATGGCCGGCAACACTGTTATCTTAAAACCAGCCAGTGATACACCATTGTTATCCTTAAAATTAGTGGAAATTCTGGCCGAAGCCGGTATTCCCTCCGGTGTCATTAATTTGGTAACCGGGCCAGGCTCTACTTTAGGAGACGCCTTAACCGGTGATCCGCGCGTTAGTATGATTTCTCTGACCGGCTCTACCGAAGTCGGCAAACATATTGCGGCTATCTGCGCTAAAGATTTACGCCGCGTTACGTTAGAGCTTGGCGGCAAAAACGCCGTTATCGTGCTGGATGACGCAAACTTGGATGACGCCGCGGCTGCCATTGCTTGGGCAGGCTTTGGCACAACCGGTCAGCGTTGTACTGCGACCAGTCGTGTCATTGTTCATAAAAATGTTGTCGATGCGCTGAACGAGCGATTGGTTGCGCTGGCAAAATCCCAGAAAATTGGTGACGGGCTGGATCCCGTAATAGATATGGGGCCGCTTGTAAATCGAACACGTGTAGCTGCGGTAGATGAATATATCGGTGTTGGTAAAAACGAAGGCGCGCGGCTTTTGGTTGGCGGACGTCCTGCGCGCGGCGGCGAGCTGGATAACGGCTCATTCTTTGAGCCGACCGTGTTTACCGATGTTACCCCAAATATGCGCATTGCGCGCGAAGAAATATTTGGGCCGGTGCTCTCAGTTTTGCCGGTTGCTTCGTATGATGAAGCGATTGAAGTGGCTAATAGTGTAGAATATGGTTTGTCTTGCGCCATTTTCACTGAAAATATGCGCAATGTATTTCACGCTATGCGCGATATTCAATCCGGCTTAATTTATGTGAACGCAGGCACAACCGGCGCCGAGCCGCATTTACCTTTTGGCGGTATGAAAATGAGCGGCAACGGGCATCGTGAACTTGGCGCCACAGCGGTTGACGAATGGTCTGAAGTGAAGACCGTTTTTGTCACATATCCCAAGCGATAGCTAATTTTTTTAACAAACTGTTTATCTGCGCATGAATATTGCGCGCTGTCAGACTAAGAAATTTTTTTTGGTCTCTGCGTTTCACGTTCAGCGCAGATTTGTTTGCAAAAATTCAATTGGCTGACTAATAAACTTGTACATAGATAAAAAATGAGCAGATTAGCCTTAGTTATGGTTATTTTGCTCTTTTTTGGCAATGTAAGCGGTGAACATGTTCGACGCCATAAAGATGTTTCAAGAAAGGCCGGCTTGTGCTATGACTGCGCATTTTGAAAACCGCATTACTGATAATTTAGACCTGTTGTTTGCTACGCTGCCATCCGCTATTCAACGCGCTTTGCGCGCGCACGAATCATATGCCGATTTGCTGGAGATTGTTATGGATTTGGGCAGACTGCCGGAAGCGCGTTTTTTGCATGGAACGACATCTATCACGGCAGATCCGGTTACCGAAAATGATATTCAATATGTTATTCAGCGTGTCGGTGAGTTTGGAGATGACAACCGCGCGGGTATAGAGCGAACCTTGCACCGCATATCAGCAATTCGCAACCGTCAGGGCAAAGTTATCGGGTTGACTTGCCGGGTGGGCCGAGCTGTTTTTGGCGCGGTAGAACTGGTGCGTGATGTTGTGGAACAAGGCAGCAGCCTGTTAATATTAGGGCGTCCCGGCGTTGGTAAAACAACTATTTTGCGTGAAATTGCCCGTGTTTTAGCCGATGATTTGGGGAAACGGGTGGTGATTGTAGATACATCAAATGAGATTGCCGGGGATGGAGATGTGCCGCACCCAGGAATAGGGCGCGCGCGGCGGCTTCAGGTAGCGCATCCGTCGGAACAGCA
>JAKAOI010000289.1 GCA_021812265.1 Chloroflexota bacterium
TGAAAGGTTTTTGATACAAGCGGAAAAGCTTATTTAGGAACACATTAAAATCGCTCCAAAAGGAGCTGTACAGCCCCTTTTGTCCTTTTGTTTTGCAGCGCAATAAAGCCAGCTTGGCTCCTACTCATTACCAGAACCTAAGATGGTGTTTGGCGCAGGGGTCGCTAATACAACGCCACTATTCCAATTTGAAAACACAAATGTCGCTGAAATGAGAATTTTCTTCCCGTTTTCGTCAGTTCCGCCGGCGGTTTCGGTAAATTGCAGCGGGAAATAATTTTGCGGATTCACAACAAGGACTGCCTGCCCAGATAACTCCGGCGCGCCGGTTACCGTTTCGGGATCCAGCGTCGAAATAGCCGCAGTTATTTTTTCGCCATTCACTGAACCCACCTGCTCATTTCCGGCAAGCTGGGTTTGGCTTTGTAAATCTGTATATGGGATAATTTGAATCGCCTGAGTTACCGGATCAATCTGAAGCGTTGTATCTCCCAGATCTACCCAATTTGTAGCGCCGGGCTGCCGTTGATAGACGTTATTTCCATCACTAATTACTTCATATTGCGAAGATCCGGAGCGTGAATGAACAGTAAGATTGATATCTAGAATATATGGTTTTATTGTAAACTTACCTGTACCGTCTGCTGATGTTGCGCCGGTTTGCCAATTCATGGTAAATTGCGCGTCGGTGAGCGTTGAATTTTGGATATTTTGCAGCAATGCGCCGGCGCGCGAATCCGCAGTAGCGGTTGCAACAGGGGTATATATACTTGCGGCGGAAGTGGCCGACGCGCACCCTGAAAACAAGAAGATGAATAATACCGGAACGAATATTCCTCGAAATATTTTCATAGCATTTCCCTCATCCCTCAAAAATATTTAATGAACTTAGGATTTTCGCTACATTGACCAAAAAAAATATCATACACTGCGCCATGCAATCGCCATGCAATTGCCGCTTTTATTACTTTATACACAGTATATAAAGCTATACAAGCGAAAGCCCTAAAAAAATTTCTGACCAGCAAAATTTACCGCAGATACGGCGCAACCGTTTCCCATACAAGGCGCGCCGCGTCTTTCGGTGATCCGATTTTTGCGGGCGGAGCAGTAATGGGCCGGCCAATAACAATATACGATGCACCTGCCTGAACTGCCTGAGCAGGGGTCATAATCCGTTTCTGATCATCTGCCGCAGCCCATTCCGGCCGTATACCGGGAGTGATCAGCAAAAATTCTGCGCCAAACGCTTGTCGCAGCGCTATAATTTCTTGCGGGGAACAAACCACACCATCTAATCTCGAAGCTTTAGCGTTTGCCGCTAATCGAAAAACAGCGCTTTCTACAGTTCCGGGAACGCCGACTTCATCATTCAATTCTTGCTGACTGATGCTTGTAAGCACAGTTACACCAATAACAAAAGGGCGAACTTGCGCGGCAGATTCTTCCGCTGCTTTTTTTGCCGCAGACATCATTGCCGTACCGCCGTCACAATGCACATTAAACATCAGCACACCATCTACGGAAACAACTTTTGCTGCGTTTGCAACTGTAGCGGGAATATCTTTAAATTTTAAGTCCAGGAAAACTGAGCCGCCTAACTCGCTGATCGCGCGGATAACCGGAAGAACGCCTTCACTGGAGCATAATTCAAGACCGACTTTATACCCCCCGGCATATTGACGAGTTTGATCGACAATTCGTTTCGCGTCATCTAAAAAAGGTGTGTCCAACGCTATTAAAATGGGATTATATTCGTATTTCGGTTGGTTCATCTGACAATTCCTGTTATATTTAAGATTTTTGCTTAAAAGAGCAGCGCATGGTTCTCGTATCTGCAACAAAGGGAGGTCCGGAACGCCCCAGCCTCCCCATACAAAGAGCGCTTGTACATCCCCGATTTTCTATACTGCAGCGAAAGTTCTTTGGATAGCGCAAATTTAGTATCCGGTTTTTGCTAACACGCTGATAATATTTTTTACTGCCGCAGGGCCTTCATAAATAAAGGAAGTATAAATCTGTATCAGCGCAGCGCCGGCGTCAAACATTCTTTTAGCGTCATCTGCATGAAAAATGCCTCCGACTCCGATAATCGGTACTTTCCCTTCGGTTCGCAGAGAAATTGCGCGCACCATTTCAAGTGATTTAGCGGCCAACGGTCTGCCGCTGAGTCCGCCGTCTTCGGAGGTTTTAGTTCGCAGCCCATCACGAGAAATAGTGGTGTTTGTAGCAATGATCCCTTGAGCGCCGCCTTCTGCTATCCCAGCCAAAGCGTCATCCAATTCGGCAGAGGACAGATCCGGCGCCAGCTTTACCAAAATCGGTTTCCCGATTTTGCCGGAAGCCAAGTTTTGCGATTCCCGTGTCACTGTTTTCACTAAATCCAGCAAAAATGCTTTATTCTGCAGTGTTCGCAAGCCCGGAGTGTTTGGGCTGCTTACATTGATAGAAAAATAATCGGCGTAGGGGTAAAGCGCCCGCATCGTATACACATAATCTTCGGCGGCGTTTTCCAGCGGAGTCGTTTTATTTTTGGCAAGCTGCCAGCCAACCGGAATTGCAAGGCGCTGATACGCGCGCCGCAGATGTTCGGCGACCGCAACGGCGCCTTTACTCGGAAGCCCCATGCGATTAATAATTGCCTGATCTTCCGGAAGCCGAAAGATTCTGGGACGCGGCAAACCGGGCTGGGGAAGTTTTGTTACGCCGCCGGCCTCGATAAAGCCGAATCCCATCGCCGCCAAAGCAGGAAGCGCAACACCATTTTTATCAAACCCACCGGCTAAACCAACCGGATTAGGAAAACGCAAGCCAAAAACTTCACGTTCTAAAGCAGGGTGAGAGTATCCAAATAAAGACTGAATAACGCCTAACGCAACGGGAATACGCGAAGCTACAGCCAATTGCGACATAATGAGATTGTGGGCAATTTCAGGATCTTTTCGTGAAAAAGCAAATAAAGCGGGTTTAACAATTGCTGAAAAAGCACTCATCGGTGAAAATGCTACCTGATTTCATGGATTCTTTATATAGTATATCACTTATTTTCCAGAACAGATTGTGCGGTAAAACGTTTCCCCGATCATTGTGCGTCGGTCAGCGTCTCTGCCTCTGTTCTATTGATTTAATTCTTTGTTTGCCCGTGTCAGCCATACGACATAGAGAGATATGAGCAGCAAGCCACAGCCCAGCCAAAGATAGAGCAGCTGATAAGGGATAAACCGGACAATCCACCCAAAAAGCGGAAATAAGATAACCATTGCGAGACTGAATAATCCGGTTTGCAATGAAAGCACTGTTGCCCTATGACTTTCCGGCGCATGTTCATTAATAAACACGCTCATAAACGGGATCAGCAAACCATTGGCTGCCTGGAAAAATAGCAGATAGCCCAGCAACTGCATCATCAATATTCCCGTTCCCATTGCCAACAGACCGATAATCATGCAGACACCGCTGATGGTCAGAAATGTTTTGCGTGAAATCCGCGCGAGCAGCCACGGAGCAATGCTGATAAAGATTAAATTACAAAGCAGGCTCGCCGCGACGATCAATCCGATTGTTCCCAGCGACATTTCTTTGCCATGAAAAAATAATTGGATATAGAAATAGACTGTTTGCCATATACTGTCAAGCAATGACGCATAGAGCAGCACAAGCAACAACAGGCGATTCATCCGGACGATTTGCAGTCCATTGATAATATATTTGAATGGCTGGCTGCGAGTGTGTGACGCCGCCCGTTGTTCAGGCACAGGCGCCAGAAATACAGCGCCAATAAGCAGCAGAACGGCTTGTATAATGAATGGCAGAACAAGCATTTGCTGAGAAATATAGCCGGCTACTGCATTGCCGATAATTCCGCCCACTGAAGCAAGCACAAAGATGCGCGTGTAGAGGGACGCATAGCGCCGGGCAATCGATTGATCGGCGCTATCGCCTGTGATAAGAT
>JAKAOI010000290.1 GCA_021812265.1 Chloroflexota bacterium
AAGATATATCCCGATCGATTCTTATATTTGGCCTGCATGTTCATATTTGTGTGGCAGATCTTGCGGAACGTTTACAAATTATAAATCAAGCCAGAACATTTTTGCCGCATATTTTAGCGCTTTCAGCAAATTCACCTTTTTGGATGAAACGGATAACAGGGCTTATGTCTTATCGCACGATGGTATGGGGGCCATTTCCGTTTTCCGGGACACCGCCAATTTTTCAATCGGTCGAAGAATATAACGCTTTCAGGAAAATATTCGAATACACGCATTCTGTAGATGATGTTCGAAAAGTATGGTGGGATATTCGGCCACATACGCATTTTCCAACAATTGAATTCCGGATTGCCGATATGCCAGCGACCCACGAAGATACTATGGCAATCACTGCGTTTTGGCTTGCGTTGGTTAAAACACTGCACAATCGCATTTTAGAGGATAGACCGCTGCCAGTATTTCGGGCAGAATATATCAATGAAAATAAATGGCGCGCGGCGCGCTATGGTCTTTCCCCAGAATGCCGCTTTATTGATTTTGAACAAAATAAAGAGATTTCTGCCACAGACGCCCTTAAAGCTGCGCTGGACTTTGTAGCCCCGGCAGCTGAACAGCTTGGCGCCGCCAAATATCTGAAGCGCGCATATCAACTTGCCGGCGGACACGCTAAAACTGGCGCAGAAATGCAATTAGATCGATTTTATAAAACCGGCAGTTTTGACGCGGTTACCCAATTGTTGGCAGAACAAACACACAAAGGAATACCAACGTATTCAGGATAACTCGCTATAGACCTTCTAGCGCAGCGTATTGGCTGACACAGCAAAAAGAGCTGTCATATTTGTATGGCAGCTCTTCTATTATGTATGGTATAAAAGCACGCGGTATTTAATGCAGATTTACGGAAGACTCTGCCACAGCTGCCTGCAATATCATAGATGACTCCAGATTGGTTGGCTCTGCGTCTGCTTGGGCAGTTTCTGCGGTATCGGTTATTGGAGCAGTTTCTTGCGCAGCGTCGGTTTGGCTGGAAGCAGCGCCTGATGGCTCTATATCTTCAGCGGATGAGGACTCTGCCGGCACAGCAACATCCGGCGCTAAAACTTGTTTCATGCTGAGACCGATTCTGCGATTCTCTTTATCCAGACTGAGTATTTTTACTGTAACCGTGTCCTGTAATTTTAGCGCCATGTGCACATCTTGCACCGGCGGGTAGATCTCGGAAATATGGATTAACCCTTCAATGCCGTCTGTTAAGCGCACAAATGCGCCAAAAGAAGCAAGAAATATTACTTTGCCTTCGTAGATCTCTCCTACAGAAACTTTTTCTTCAACTGTTTCCCATGGGTCTTGGGAAGCGTCTTTCAAGCTTAGTGAAATTCTTTTACTTTCAGGATCAATCGTCTTTACACGAACCGACACTTTTTGACCGATTGAAACAATTTCTGACGGATCAGTAACTCTGCTCCACCCAATTTCACTGATATGCACTAAACCATCTAATAAACCGAGGTTAATAAAAACGCCGAACGCCGCAAATCTGACGACAGTTCCTTGTAAGGTATCTCCCGGCTGGATGGAAGTCAAAAATGCATTGATTGCATTTTGCACGGCGTCTTTTTCCGAGAGAATGATACGGCGCTGATTATGGTTTACTTCAAGTATTTTTACTTTTACCGTTTTGTTGAGCAGCTGCTGGAGCGCGGCAACAACTTCATCAGCCTTTGAATTGGGCTTTATATGGATGGAATTAATATGTGAAAGAGGAATAAATCCGCGGATACCTTTCACCATTACAATAGCGCCGCCACGGTTGGCGTCAATAATTTTCCCTTCAAGAATATCATTGTTTTCAAAATGGGTTTGCATTTCCAGCCAAGTATATTCAGCTTGCGCTTTGCGTATGGAGACGATGATGCGGCCATCACCAAAATCTGGCCGAATAATATTAACAAAAACAGTATCGCCAACTTTTAATGATTCTTTTGAACCCAAACCGGTATCAAACATTTCTCGTACCGGCAGTACTGCCTCTGACTTCCCCCCGATATCTATCAAGGCTTCATCGGCGTCCAGCCGAATAACAACACCTTGTGTTGTTTCACCTCGCCGCATATTGTGCATAGAGCCTTCCGGGCTGTTCAGCCACTCGGTAATCTCATTTTGAGAATCTAAGTTTTCTGCTTGTGGATCCGTAAAATCATTGTATTGCATTTTATTTTCCGCCTGAATTTTATTATGAGCGCGTAAACGCGCAAAAATTTTGGGATTTCCTCTGAAACATTTTTATTTCCGTCAGAAGATAACCCGTATACTGCCCTCCATTCTTTGTGTGCAAGCGTCGGCGCAACTCGTGTAATCTGCCCACTACACGACATAACCTGCGCTATACATTGGGTACAATAAGTCATTCCGGTATACCGTGTTGCGGCTGCATACGACGGCAAATACATACCAGTATCATACATCTGTATATCTTAAAATCATGCATATTTCGCACTGTACGCTAAGATTCCAGAAAAAAGACGGAATTTTACGTGGAGCTTTGTATGAATAGCAAAGCACTCTCTACGTTTTGCAACTACGCGCTGCAATAGTTCTGCTCATGCGCTCTTTCTAGTTTGTGGCATAATTATATCAGATAGATGATATGTTTGCAACTGTAACTGTTGTATTTTCACATCTATACAAATTAAAGTTAGATATAATTTATCTTTAGGTGTAAAATGCCAACCTTACAACAATGCCTGACCGATTACCAAACACTGAGCGCGTTTCTTCTTGAGCGCCTTATTAGGGCGGATCAACCGCCGCCTGCGCCACAGTATGCCCAAAACGCATATCCTACAGCGGTATTGGCGCCAATAGTAAGTATCCATGGCGCGCCTCACTTACTGTTTACCAAACGCTCTGCGCAATTGCACGAACATCGCGGCGAAATTGCGTTTCCCGGCGGCCGCGTTGATGAAAAAGATCCAAATCTGCTTTTCACCGCGCAACGCGAGGCTGAAGAAGAAATTTCTCTGCGGCAATCTTCTACTCAGATTTTAGGATTGCTGAACCCTGTGTTTACCGTAGTGACCAATTATCTGATATATCCTTTTGTCGCCGCAGTTACCCCTTCTTTTTCTCTTGCCGATCTTACGCTGAATCAGGATGAAGTAGCATCCGTTTTTACAGTTCCCGTCGAGCAGTTTGCCGACCCATCTATTTTGCGGATTGAAACCCGCGAACGTATGGGAATGAAACTCAACATTCATTTCTACCATGTGGGCCAAGATGTAATATGGGGCGCCACTGCCAGAATGGTCGCAGAGTTGATGGAACTTCTTCCTAAATAGTAAGACGCTTCATCTTCATAATCTGAGACAAGTTTATTTATTTTTTTTTAACGTTCGCTCGATACCTGAAAAATTTCGCTATGAGGCGTTGCGCGGCAGATTTTATGGTATATTTTTGACGGCTTTTCTTTAGCGTGATACCATTTCAGTAAGTGTATTAGAGAGGTTTTTTTGCAATGCTCCGTTCCAATAAACATCATCGCTCCATTATTACCGCCGCGCTGCTTTTTCTTACAATAACTATCTCTGCCTGCAGCAGTCCTGCGCAAAGCACAAATGCGGCTTCCGTAGGGGCTGTTACCATTCCGATGAGTGATTATTTAGCCTTGTCACGACTCATTTATATTACCAACCAACTGCAAAATACCAGCTTGGCAACTTGGCAAACTCCCAATGGCAGAATAACATTGGCGCAGGCGCAGCAAGGAGCGCTTCAAACGCTTGTTTCAAATATTTTATTGACGAACACAGCAAAAAACATGAAATTTAATGTAACTACAATACAAAATAATGCGGCGACACAAACAAAACAGTTTTTAGCAAAGCTGAATCCGCAGTATCAACCACTCGAGGATCAGGGTGTTATTTCTGTAGCTTCCATACA
>JAKAOI010000291.1 GCA_021812265.1 Chloroflexota bacterium
ATCTAGAACGTCTTGCTGGCTGACACTCTTTCACTTCCTCTCCATCATGTTCCAACCATGATGTTTTGCCGCTGCTCCCAGCAGTGGCAGCCGGGTGTTGTGAACCCCTTTGCGGCGCCCGGCGCAGCTGGAATTGTTTGTGTTTCGTCCTTCGGCAGCTACATGTGTTTATGCGTCGGACTTTTCGGTTTGTTCGGCAGATCCGATAACAAAAAGCTGTTGTCCTTGGTTTACCGCCTGCCCGGCAGTAACAGCGACAGTCCGGATAACACCATCGCGTGGGGCCAGCAGATCATTTTGCATTTTCATTGCTTCCAGAACGGCAATCCGCTGATTTTTTACTACCTGTTCATGAGGCGCAACAAGCACTGCAACAACCAAGCCCGGCATGGGCGCTTTTATAGTAACATCGCCGCCGGCTCCCGGCCGCGAGACCGATTTTGTCAGCGATCGCCGATGTTCATCAAATATAACAACAGAATGTGGAATACCGCTGTTGGTAATATCATACGTTCGTTGTTCTACTGTTTGTGTTTCGCCGGGAGTTTGTGAGATATAAAAATCGAAGGATGCGTTTTCGATTAAAAGATGTGTATGTCCGTCTGAAACTTGATATGTATCGATAGTGACAGGCTTGCCGTCTATAACTGCCTGCCAAATTCCATGTTCACCCGGTTCTATTTCAACTCGGTGTTCTGCGCCGTTTACTTGGACGGTAAATATCTTTCCCAAGAAAATAGCCCTCCTCCGGCTTCATTATATCATCCAGCGAATGTTGATATACAACGTAATCGCCATGATGAGCATAAAAAATACCATGACAAAAATATCGGAAGGTTTCAATCGCAAAACCCGATATTTTGTCCGATTCTTCCCGCCGCGATAAGAACGCGCCTCCAGCGCCACCGCCATTTGTTCTGCGCGCTGAAAGCCATTGAGCACCAGCGGAATAAGCAGCGGGCTGACTTTGGCTGCCCGACTGAAGAAGTTTCCGCTATCCATGCTACTACCGCGCGCTGCTTGCGCTTTTATTGATTGTTCTAACTGCTCTACAAACAGCGGCACAAACTTTAGGGCAATCATGATGGTAAGCATATATTCTTGTACAGGAACGCCGATTTTTTGCAGTGGAGACATCAGTGAGCCAGCGCCATCGGTTAGTTCAACAAATGTGGTAGTGTACGTAAGCATATTAACAAAAATATAGAGCAGAAGCGAGCGAATATCCACTTTCATACTGGCGATAATGCCTTGAACTGTAATATGCAAAATCCACCAACTCCACAGCGTCTCTTGATTTCCCGATTGCTGATAGAAAAGAACTTGGAAAATTCCCATAATAGCTATGAAAAACAGCGCTGGGCGCAAGGTTATGAGAATAAATCGAAAAGTAAGTTTTGAAATTGGTATCAACAATATAATAAATAACGTGAGCGCCGCCAGCGCCGCAAATGAATTGACAACAGAGACGACAATAATAAAAATTACAGCCGCTAAAATCTTCATTCGCGGATCAATTTTATGGATGACGCTGGATTGCGGCACATATTGTCCGATGGTAATAACACGTGAAATTTCTATCATAACGAGTTGAGTCCTTTACCCCGGCCGTTAGGGCCGGCGTATTGCAGCAACGCGGTCTCCAGTTCATGCAAATTCAGCGCGTTTTCGGCGAAACTTGGTATTCGCCGTTTTATCGCTGCGGAGATGCGAGTAACGGCCGGCAGACCGATGTTCATGCGCGCAATTGTATCGGTATGTTCTAAAATTTCTTTGGGGGAGCCGCTCATCACAACTTTGCCGTTTTCCAGCAGATAGATAGTATCAGCCAGCGCAATAATGTCTTCTAAATTTGCGGTCATGTAGATGATAGTCAGCCCGCGATCATTTCCCAACTGTTTCAACATTTGCAAAAATCCGGCTCGGCCCTGTGGATCTAACCCGGCGGTTGGTTCATCCAGCGCCAATATTTTGGGGCGCAGCGCGAGCGCTCCGGCTATGGTAACGCGCCTTTTCTGGCCTCCGCTCAGTGTGTAGGTATAGCGGTTGCGAAATTCTTCGTAATTCAACCCGACGCTTTCCAAGCTTTCCTGCACTCTTTGGCGAGATTCGGCTAAGGAAAGCTTTAATTGCCGCAAACCAAAGGCAATATCTTTACCGACAACGTCTTTTATAATTTGCGCATCCGGTGATTGAAAAACAACTCCCACATCTTTTCGCAGTGCGGATAAATCATATCCCGGGGTATGAATATCTTTGCCTTGGTAAAAGACCATATTGCGGCCGGGTTTCAACACACCGTTTAATGAATCCAGCAATGTTGATTTACCGGAACGGGTTGGCCCAACACAGGCGATGAATGAGCCTTGTGGCACGCGGATTGTAATTCCGGCTAAACCAATTTGGGCAAACGGCGTACCTGCTTTATAGGTAAAATGTGCGTCTTTTGTTTCAATAATGAGAGACGCCGCTTCGGTATTTTTTTGTGTGTTATCTGAATTATCGGATGTGGAACCGGCAGCGCTTGGTGTTGCTTCCGGTTGGGTGATGTGCGCGCTGTTTGCAAAGATCTCAGCGAATTGTTCTTCGTTTAAGGGCATAACCGAGGTTTCAGTCAATGATGTTTTTATGCGCTGATATATCTCTGTTACTGCCGGAATATCCAGCCCATATTGGCGCATGGCCATGGCGTCCGCAAAAATTTGGCTGGGGGCGCCTTGCCGGATGACGCTGCCGTTTTCCATAACAAAAACGGTGTCGCAAAACGGAACCTCGTCCATATTGTGAGTAATATATATAACACCAAGATGATATTCTCGCGCAAACTTCTGAATGATTTGTAACAGCGCCTGTGTTTGTTCCGGTCCTAAAGATGTAGTAGGTTCATCAAAAATCATATAGCGCGGCCTCATTGCCAAAACGCCGGCAATGGCGACCAACTGTTTTTGTCCAAATGTTAATTCATGGATTGGGTAGTCCATAATTGATTCAATTTGCAGTATTTGGGAGATTTCTTGGATGCGTGATTCAATTTCGTTGCGTGGTATGCCCAGATTTTCCGGACCAAAAACAATTTCATCTAAAACATTATTGGAGATAATCTGATCATCAGGGTTTTGGAAAACAATCCCAACGCGGCTGCGAGCTTCCCACATTTCTTTGGGGATGCTGGTAGAATAGCCATCTACCAGCGCTTCGCCAAACTGTGGTTTTAATATACCTGAAATAATGCGGGAAAGCGTGCTTTTGCCGGATCCGTTTTTACCCAGCACAGCGGCGATTTCGCCTTCATGAAACACCATGTTTAGCGATTGAATTGCCGGCGCGCTGTCTTTGATGCGGGCATTATACCGAAATGTCACGTTACGTAACTCTATCATGTGACATCTGCCTTTTATATTGGAGAAACCTGCATATTTTATGCAGGCCCAATATCAATATTCCATTTTCGAGCGATCTTTTTTATCCGGCGCGTACAGCAGTTGATTGCGCACAATGGTAACTGCGCGAGCGATTGCAATTGTAGCAACTGTCGCCAAAATCGCCTCAGCAATTACTTGCGGAATTACAGCGACAATAATTGTAGACGGAAAGTAGCCGCGAATGATTGCGAAAAACAGCACAAAAAAGGAGTTTGTGAGTGAACCGACTAAACCGGCGACTCCGGCGGCGAAATCTGCCTGAATGCGTTTCAATGGCTGATATACCAGCCAAGGCGTAATGCCAATGAGAATACGCGGCAGAATTGCCACTATTGGATCTTTAAATGCTGGTACCGTTGCTCGCGTAAAGCTAAGCAAGCCAAAAGTTAAGCCGGTAACTCCGCCAACCAAGGGGCCTTCTAAAACTGAACCTAAAATAGTGGGGATATGTTCGGTAGTTGCGCTGCCTGTAAGATTTGGTATTGGAATGAAGCCAAGGTTTGGAACGAAGCCGAGTAAGATC
>JAKAOI010000292.1 GCA_021812265.1 Chloroflexota bacterium
GATCTGGTCGCCTGATATGACACAAACACAATTTCCTTTGATATTGGGGCATCGTGGCTCCCCGCGGCTAAAACCAGAAAATACTGCTGCGTCTTTTGCTGATGCGCTGCAAAACGGCGCCGATGGCATAGAACTGGATACCCAATTGACTTCTGATGGTTTTGTTGTTGTTATGCACGACGATACGGTAAACGCAACGACAAATGGCTCCGGCAAAGTTTGTGATATGCCACTCAGCAGTTTCCTTGCCTTGCAAACTCGGCAAAGAAATTCGCACATATGTATCGGCTCGCCGCCGACGTTATCCGAAACACTTGATCGTTTTGGCGCAGTTGCGCGTGTTATCAATGTTGAAATAAAACCATCGGAAGATACTCGGCTGGCAAAAGCCACGGCAGATATTATCAGCGCACACCCTGCGCAAAAACAGATACTCTGTTCATCGTTTGATGAACAAGCGCTGCGATTTCTGCAGCAAGAATATCCCCAACTGCGCCGCGCATTGCTTTTTCCGAATACCGCAATTCAAGGATTAGCTGCCGGCGTTGGGCGTAACACTGCATGGGTAAACCGCGCGGCGCAGTTAGGGTGCGAAGCGGTTCATCCGCATTGGCGCTTGGTAAATCCCCGATTTATTGCATATGCGCATGCGCTTGACTTGCGCGTAACTATTTGGACCGTTGATTCACCTGCGCAGGCGCAAGCATTTGCAAAATGGGGCGCCGACGGCGTTATCACCAATCATCCGCAACTCTTATCATCCTTGCGCAATAAAAATATCCAATAAAGCGTAGAACAACGCTTAAACACTATTCACAATAATCCCTAAATGCCATATAATATCAATATCGATAGTGTCCGGGTGGTCCTATATGCGCATCCGGACTTCACAGGGATGGTATTCGCAACGACGATGTTGAACAAAGGCAATTTCTGCAAAAATAGGAGGATGAAACGAGCATGCATTCTTTTTGGGGACCTGAAGATGAAGAAAAAGATAATAATTGGCTTGATGAAGATCCTGTAACTGACGATGAAGAAGAAATAGACTTCTCTTCGGAAGAATCTTCTGAAATACAGTAATATTTTTCAATTGACAGGATGGTATGTGGAGATGCGCCAAAATACATCAAAATATTTCTCAATGAAGAGAACCGGCGGCGGCCGAACCGTATTTTTTGAACGCAAACTGCTCGCAGCGCGCGCGTTAAAACAATCTCCGGCATATGAATCTTTTCCGGCAATAATTGTCAGCGCAATTATTGAGGCGATAGGAACGGGAATTTGCGGTATTGCTCTTGGCGTTTATTTATTGGGGTATATAGACTTGGGAAACGCTATTTTTCCTGTTGGCGCCTCAGTAATAGTGCTTGGATGCATTCCCCTTTTAGGTGAAGCGCTGTGGTATACTAAATCGCGGAAAGCTGCGCAAAATCGCTGTGCGCTCTGCAAATTCTATCAATCCGATTCAAACAAATACGCCAATGGAATGTGCGCGCTAGCTGAACACCGGCCGGTGTCACAAGATAATTGCTGCAGCCATTTTGTTTTTTCTGAGCGGGCAATGGTGAAAGATTTGGTCAGCCGCGCCGAAAATAACGCTCATCATAAATAAACACCAACTAATGGAAATATTCATGGATCCGTCGACACCACAGTCAGAGATGAAGCGCAGCCGAGCGCCGGAGCGTGAGCGGCTGGATATCCTTGTTTATGAACGCGGGCTGGCCCCATCACGCGAACGCGCCCACGCATATATCTTAGAGGGTATTGTGCTGGTAGATGATAAGCCTGCTGATAAACCTGGAATGAAGTATCCTTTTGATAGCGCTATTTCATTAAAACGCAAAGCTATGACGGATCCATATGTTAGCCGGGGCGCATTGAAACTAGCCGCGGCGTTGGATGCGTTTCATTTGAACCCTGCGGGGAATATTTGTATCGATGTTGGCGCCTCTACCGGCGGGTTTACCGATGTATTGCTGCAGCGCAACGCCGCCGCCGTGTTTGCCATAGACACAGGCTATAATAAAATTGCTCTGCGATTACGGGAAGACCCTCGGGTGCGGCTGCTGGAACGCACCAACATCCGTTATGTAGAGCATCTCCCCGAACATACCCTTGCGCAGTGCGCCGCAATTGATGTCTCTTTTATTTCACTAAAATTGGTTATTCCGGCGGTTGCGGCGTTATTAACCGAAAATAGTTGGATAGTTGCGCTGGTAAAGCCGCAGTTTGAAGCCGATCGCCAAGAAACATCCCGTGGTAAGGGTATTATTCGCGATACAGCAATTCATCGGCGCATCTTGCGCGATCTGCGCGCATGTATTGGCGGACTGCCGCTTGCGCTAAAAACTGTTGGGTTGATTCCTTCTCCGATTACCGGCAAAAAAGGCAATCATGAATTTTTACTGTGGATTCAACGGGATTTTCCGGCTTCTAATAGCTCTCTTTCCGAAATATCTGATGATGTTATTGAGTCGGTTATTGCTCAAACAGTGGAAATATAACCGCTTTACGTCATACAATCAAACTATGCGTTTGCCGCATCAACAATTTGCTGTATAAAGGAAAACATACATCCATGCGAGAGCGTACCCTGTTAATTATCAAGCCTGATGGCTATTCACGCAATTTAGCCGATCCTATTTTTAAACGATTTACCGATAATGGCTTCACTATTATCGAACGCCGTGATATGACCATTTCCCCGGAACTTGCGGCGCAACATTACGCCGAGCATAAAGAAAAACCCTTTTATCCGTCACTGATTGAATATATCACTTCCGGCCCGGTCGCTGTTGCTATTGCAGAAGGCGAAAATGGTGTTGCGCGCGCGCGCGAACTGATGGGCGCAACGGATCCCGCTAAGGCAAATCCAGGCACCATTCGTGGAGATTTTGGGGAATCAATTGACCGCAACACTATTCACGGCTCAGATTCATTGGAATCTGCAAAACGTGAGATCCGGCTTTATTTTGCTGATCAAGCAGAATAATTGCTAAAAGCGGAAGTATTGGAACAAAAGTGGATATTACAGGTTGGGGAATACAGCGTCTTCACATTCCGCGCCGGGTTGTTTTTGCGAGCGTCGGGCGTATCTCCAGCAGCCGTTTTTTGCGGTTAAGCACCGCGATTGTTCTTCGGTAGAGGCCGGCGGAGTATTCATACCACAAAATACTTGGTACAGCGGTTCACCGGCCTCTAAATCCGTTCCTTTAGGCCAATGCTCGCGGTAATGGGGGCATCCGTTACGGTGAATATGCCAATTAATGCTTTTCATCGGGTCGGTTCGTAATGAATCAAATCCCACTGCGGATTATTCTCCTTTATGAAGTTAGTAGCGATCAAAGTGAACATATATATTAAACACGTTTCTGCCTAAAATAGGCAATATCAAAGGAAGTGAAAAATAGTTTTTTTCACCGTCTTTTCGTCCTATTATAACATAATATTTTGTAAAGAGATACGCCACACTATGTTGCAATCTGAAAATTCTTCAAAACAAACTGACGCGAGCGTAACCACGGATAGCAACGCAATAGCTCCATGGACCCTGCGAGACACAATAACCGGCGCAGGGTTTACTCTTATTCCATTGGCGGCGGTGTCGATATTGTCTGTTGCAAATGGGTCGGGGCAACCGCCGGCGCATGTGTCATCAACCACCGATTTGCGTTTGGCGGTGTTTACATTTTTCATAAATTCTCTTATAGAAGCGGTTTTTATTATTGCGCCGTTATATTACGCATATCACCGCGCCCAAAAAAATCAACTGGGATCTCTTGGTTTGCGCGGTTTTCATCCTATGTACGGCTTCATTGCAATTATCATTGGGGCAACTGCTACACTGACAACTATCTACACCTATTCCGGGATCGTCCAAGCGCTGCATTTGCCTGCGCAAACAAATTTAATACAACTGCAGCAGGAAC
>JAKAOI010000293.1 GCA_021812265.1 Chloroflexota bacterium
CTGAAATTGTAGATGGCGCATGGGTTATTAACGGCTCAAAAATGTTTATCACCAACGCCGGAACGCCGATAACTGCGGGTGTGACGGTAACAGCGGTAACCGGTGTAAAATCAAATGGCCGCAAAGAAATCACCAATTTTATTGTTCCGACAGGAACTGATGGATATGTAATAGGTCCGCCGCTGAAAAAGATGGGTTGGAAAGCTTCCGACACTAGGCCGTTGTCATTTGATAACTGCAACGTGTCGCAAGAAAATGTGCTTGGCCCTGTTGGCGGCGGTTTTAAGCAGTTTATGCAAACGCTGGACGCCGGCCGAGTAGCAATTGCCGCTTTGTGCGTGGGGCTTGCGCAAGCCTGTCTTGATGAATCTTTGAAGTATAGTCATGAAAGAAGCCAATTTGGTAAACCGCTGCATGAGTTCCAGCTGATTCAGGCGAAATTGGCCGATATGGCGACAGAAATTGAGCTGTCGCGGTTGATGTATTATAAAGCGGCGTGGCTGCATATGCAGGAAAGAAATTTTGCCAAAGAGGCCTCTATGGCAAAGCTGTTTGCCTCTGAAACATCAAAGCGCGCGGCAGATCAGGCTGTGCAAATTCACGGCGGCTACGGTTTTATGGACGAGTATCCGGTTTCGCGGTATTTCCGGAATGTGAAAGTGAATGAAATAGGCGAAGGCACCAGTGAAGTGCAGCGTATTTTAATCGCCAAACAGTTGCTGCAGTCCTTGCGCTAATGATTCGGCAAATGTGGTGTAATTATTATAATGAATTGGCCGGTTGTTGCCTGCGCAAACGCTTGACTGACACCAATATTGCGGCGCCGCGTTTCTTTATAGCGGAATCGGCGCCCGCAGCCATGTGAGCAGCGCCACCAGCAATGGGGTTGTAACTAACGCCGGCAAGAAGTTGCCGGGCTTTAGATCTGCCAGTTTTAATAGCCGCAAACCAATTCCGATGAGCATATATCCGCCGGCGGCAACCAGTTCGGTAATGATTATTTTATTAGTCAGCAGCAAGGGCGCCAATATACCGGCGCTCAGGCTGAGTCCGCCTTGCACAATTGCTATTATCCCAATAGAAAGAAAAACTCCCCAGCCAAGCGCCGCAGAAAGCGCCAGCGAGGCTACTCCATCCAGGGTTGACTTAATCACTAAATCTTTTGCGTCGCCGGTTAATCCATTTGTCAGCGCCCCTAAAATAGTCAGCGGTCCCACACAAAATAATAAACTGGAGGTAACCAACGCTTCACCGACGGTGTTTCTGCCGGTTTTAATAATCTGCTTTAGTGTGTTTTGCGTCCATTGCCCAAAGCGTTCTAACTGGGCTTCGATATTGATGGCTTCTCCGATTAATCCTCCGGTTAACAGACCCACAAGAACAATCAGCCCGTTATGGGCGCTCATGGCGTCTTGCAAACCTGTGACAGCGACGAATAATCCTAAGCCAATAAAGAGAATAGTGGTAAAGCGTTCAGAAATTTTACCGCCAACAAGTGTTCCGATTGTGGCGCCGATAAAAACGGTCAGCATATTGAGCATTGTGCCATCGGTAATACGAAAAAGTGATACCATATATTTTCCTAAAAATCTGATAGAATAGTTATATCATACGAAAAAAACGACGACGGATGCTTATTGAGACGCTGGCTTTATTATGCGCTGGATGTTGCAGCGCGGCGCATGAAACAAAAATAAACTGATAGCGCGCAAAGTTATATAAGGAGAAAAATTGCGATTATGCCAGAAAAACAGTTCGTTTGCTTTGCTCCGGCAAAAATTAATCTGACATTAGATGTGCTGGGCAAACGTGAAGATGGATATCATGCGCTGAAATCTGTAATGCAGGCGGTGTCTTTGCGCGATATAGTAACATTTACTGTATTGGAATCATCTGATATTATAGTTGCATGCTCTGCCGCTGAACTGAATGGCCCGGATAATTTGGTCTATCGCGCGGCAGAATTGTTGAAGCATTATACCGGATATGCAGGTGGTGTGCGCGCAGAGATAGAGAAGCATATTCCGGCGCCGGGCGGATTAGGCGGGGGCAGCAGCGACGGCGCTATAACGATATTAGCGCTGAACCATTTGTGGAATCTTGGCTTATCGTATGAAATTATGGCGCAGTTGGCGGCGCGTATTGGGTCGGATACGCCATTTTTTATCTATGGGCCGACTGCGTTTGTGGCGGGACGGGGAGAATTGGTAACGCCGCTTCCGGCTCCGAGTGAAACATGGCTTGTGTTAATAAAACCTTCGGCGCAGGTATCTACAGCGCGCGTGTTTCAAACGCTTGCCCCGGCTGATTATACTGATGGTTCTGCAAGTGAGAGCGCGGCAACGGCGCTGCGCCTTGCGGGCGGCAATGTATTGGATCTGCCCTATATCAATGCGTTGGAGCGCGGGGTAATGCTGCAATATCCCCAAGTAGCGGAAACCCGGCGTATTGCGTTGGAACTCGGCGCAAAACATGTGCGGATGAGTGGCAGTGGGCCAACGCTGTATACGTTGTGCGCCTCCCGTGAAGAGGCAGAACATTTCAGCGCGGCGCTGGCAGCGCGCAATATTGTAGCATGGGCGGTAAAAACACTTGTTGCGGCAGAATATCCGTTGCATGAAATATGAACCGTGTGAAGCGCCGCGGCGCTGTTCTGTGTATATGGAAATTCAGCAAAAGCGTTACATATTGTATGGCAATAACTCTGTGCGTTTGGTGAATGAAGGAAGGTTTATGATATGAAAACACATTTTTTTTCAATAGTGGTTATTGCAATAATCATGGTATCCGGATGTGGAACCGATACAACACACCCTATTGTTTCGGTAAATGTGTCACTGCCGGTGTATCAGCATATTGTGGTGGTGGTTGAGGAAAATAAAGACTATGGAGATATATATGGCTCATCCGCTGCGCCATACATCAATCAACTGGCGGCGCATGGCGCGTATTTTACGCATTCGTATGCGGTGACACACCCAAGTCAGCCAAACTATATTGCGCTGTTTAGTGGCTCTACAGATGGTGTAACGAGCGACACATGTGTGCAATCTTTGCCCGGACCCAGCTTAGGCGCGCAAGTATTAACTGCCGGCGGTTCCTTTATTGGATATTCGGAAGATCTGCCGACTGCGGGATATACCGGATGTGTTGTAAATTCGTATTATCGCAAACATAATCCATGGGTAAATTTTCCAGCTATTCCGGCAGATTCTAATCAGCCATTCAGCGCATTTCCTACAGACTTCAATCAATTGCCGCTGTTATCCTTTGTTGTGCCCAATGTTCAAAATGATATGCATGATGGCAGTGTTGCGCAAGGAGACGCTTGGTTGAAGACTCATCTTTCCGCCTATGCGCAGTGGGCGCAGCAAAATGACAGTTTGCTGGTTATTACGTGGGATGAGGCAGATTTAGGCTTTTCCAATCAAATTATGACGATTTTTTATGGCGCGCACATTAAGCTTGGAGCATATAGCGAGGATATAACGCATTATACTGTTTTACGGACGCTGGAGCAGTTGATGGGATTACCGCCGATCCATGAGGCGCAAAACACCACCTATCTTATGGATATTTGGGTTTGACATATTTTATAGAAGATTGGTACAGCCACTGTTTTTTTAGGATATGAGGAAGAAAGCGCCTTGCGCCGGCTTCAGTCGAAAGAGATGTCAAAACATCTGGCAGATATTGACTGTGATAAAAAGATTGCCGCCAACGTATATACACGTGGCGGCTATTTTTTAGGGTTACAGCGCTGTGTAAAAGGGAAGCGCAAGATAACCTGCCGAGATATATCGGCGCAGAGAGTACTGTTTGAATTTTTTAAACGCAAGCCTCTTTATTTTAAGAAAAAAGCTGCTGATTAGCCAATACAACGTAGTTTATAAACATGTAAGGCTATGTTGCACATTAAA
>JAKAOI010000294.1 GCA_021812265.1 Chloroflexota bacterium
TGAAGTATATCACCTCATAGAGAGGAGAATACATAGCAGAACTCTGGAAGATGTGAACAGAAAAGTCTCTATTTGGGTAAAAAATAAGAAACTGATTTTTACCCCACAAAATTAATCTTATGTTTACAGATAAGAACGCAATAAAAATCGGTGGATCTGCTATGCTAAAATTAATAGTAGCCGGTCTTAGTGAGACCAGCTACTAGGTTGCATTATTTTTACCGGATCCGATTGTATGCTGACAGATCCGGCAAAATAAACATATTTTACAAGACATGAAAGGGCGCAATAATTCATAATGAGTACGCCAGAAAGCAGCGCAACAGAAACAGCAACAATTAAAGCAGGTATACAGGCTCCTGATTTCACTTTAGCAGATCTTCAGGGCAATCAAATAACACTCAGTTCATTTCAAGGCAAAAAAAATGTGGTTTTAGCGTTTTTTCCGTTCGCCTTCAGCTCTGCGTGCAGCGCGCAAATGCCCTCGTATGAAGCAGAATTGGAGCGTTTCCGCTCGTATGACACCGAAATCATTGGAATTAGCATGGACGCCAAGCATTCATTAACCGCATGGGCAAAACAACTTGGGCTGACGTTTCCTTTATTATCTGATTTTTATCCGCAAGGGAAAGTAACCGATTTATATGGCGCACGCCATGCAGCTGGAATGCCGGAACGAGCGCTGTTTGTTATCGATAAATCGGGGAAAGTAGTGTGGGCGCATGTGCATCGTCCGATTGGCGAAGCGCCGGATAATGAGGAACTTTTCGCGAAATTGCGCAGTTTAGTGTAAAAGGAATTAATATACTATGGCAGTAATGTCGCGGCGTTGTATTCCATATACACCCCGTTTGCTCAAGGCAAGTGAAGCAAAATTTGCCTTAGTGACAACAGCCGGGGTGCATGTACAATCTCAGGAACCGTTTGATACCGAAGGCGATAATTCATGGCGCGAGTTTTCCGATGATGTGCGCGGATCAGATTTAAAAGTGACACATGATCACTATAATCATAAACACGCAGACTCCGATATTGAATGTGTCTTCCCAATAGATACGCTGCGCGCGTTGGCGTCGGAAGGGATCATTGGCGGAGTAGCGCATAAACATCTGGGATTCATGGGATTCTCGCAAAAACTGCGTGACTTATATGAACGCGCAGCGCCGGAAATGGCTGCGGTTATTGATAGATCGAACGCTGATGGTGTTATATTAACAGCCGGCTGTCCGCTTTGTCATAGAACCGTGGTGTCAATTCAGCGAGAAATTGAAATGAAGGGGATACCCACTGTTTTAATAACACTGGTACCCGAAGGCTCAAAGCAAATGGGACCACCCAGAGCGCTGCACCCCAAGGGTTTTCTGCTGGGCGATTGCCTCGGCGGCGCAGGCCAAACTCTTGTGCATCGGCAAGTTTTGCTCGACGCCATACGCCGCTGGGAATCTCGCGAAGAACCAGGAACTATTTGGGAACGCGATTATCCCGATTATGTGCGCGATCCCGCAATTCCAAATAACGGTGAGATTTTATACGATTAATATATCTCACATTCCGTAAGGTCAATAACCAGGATTCTCCAGCCGCTCGCGGCAAATAATCCTGCTAAAGATTCAGAGGTGAGGCTAAGCCTCACCTCTGTTAGTTTTGAAGCTATTCCCCACCTGTAAAATTATTTTCTTCTTGCAAAAGTCCTAGCGCCGCGCAGAAGCCAAGCAGCTATAAATACTACCAGTTTGTGCGGCGCCATCGAACATTAGCTGAGCGGATAGCCTACCAACGGAAGCGCCTGTTCATATATTGATTGAGCTATTTGCACCAAACAAGCGCCTTCTCCACCATTAATTTTATTGACCACAATGGAAAGCCGCGGCGCATTGCCGGTGGGATTAGAAGTGTCATCGGGCGCACTTGAAATAAACCATTCTTGGGAAAAGTTAGAGGTAGATACTTGCCCTGTGCCGGTTTTACTCCCCATCAGCACAGGAGAATTTTTATATGTAGGAAACGCGCCCGGCCCGCCGCCAATGGTGCCATACAGCACATCGGCGCGCATAGCGTATAACACATTTTGTGCGGCCTGCGGCGAATATTGTCCCAGCAATTGCGGCGCATTAGAAGTTATGGAAGTAGCAGCGGTTCCATATGGAATTTCCTTCAATAAAACATGTGGAGCATAAATATTACCCATTGCCGCAACCGAACTGTCGATAACCGACATTACCAACGGTGTAACTTGCAGTGACGCCTGCCCATACCCTGCATTTGCCAGCGCAACCGCATCAAAATTATCCCCAGATTGATAAATCCAGCTGTTTGCGATAGGCACATCAAATGGAAGCGTGGCAATATTGCTTCCATAGCTTAAGCCAAACCGGCTTGCGTAACTCAGCCATGTTTGCGCACCCAGTGTACTGGCTACCCGAGCAAATATGACGTTATCGCTGTATGAATAGGCGTGGCTTAAATCCACGGGATAGGTAACATTTGAGGGAAGATTGCTGGTGTTGATGGTAAAGCCGTCAACTGTAAAACTGTTAGCTTGATTTTGATCGAATGAAGATATATTGTTAAACTGGCCGCTGTCATATGCGGCAATCAGCGTATAAGTCTTAAATATAGACCCGGGAATAATGGAATCGGCCGCAGGTTGATCGATAAGTGGTTTATTGGGATTTTGCAGCAACGAGTTAAAATATTCCTGCCCAACCGTATAGGGTATACCTTGCGGATCTGTTTTTCCATCGGGCGCAGGAGTATGATCAATTAACGTGTTGGGATTATAATCCGGATAACTGACATACGCCAGCATTTCTCCGGTTTTAGGATCCTCAACTAAAATACTGCCTTCGCCGCTGCTGCTATAAACACTCGGATAACACAGATGCGATAAAATAAACGGATCGTTACCGGCGTATGCGGCATAAGCAATTTGCTGGATTTTATCATTAATCGTTAAATAAATATCATTGCCGTGCTGTGTAACATGCTCAATTTTTGCAATAGTATTGCGTATGCCTTGTTTTATGCTAACATTTGCCGGCTGCGACTGCCCGCTTAATATATCATTATACGTTAATTCAAGGCCGGTTATGCCAAATCCGGTAGGATCATAATAGCCGATAAGCGGCGCTAATGTCGGATCGGTATATATGCGTTTCCAGCCGCAGGGCGCGTTGTTGTCGGGAACCGAATAAGCAAGTTTAACGCCGTTGCGATCGTAAATTGTTCCCCGCTGCGGAATATTGCCTTGTACGCAGGTTCTGGGATTATAGGAAAGATCGGTAAGATATTTCGCCTGCGCAACTTGCCAATAAACAAGCGCGCCGGTAATAATAAGAAAAAGCGCCAGAAAGATATTGAATAATGAGCGGATTTGTTTTTTTATTTGATTCATAAGAAACCGTTTCCTTTCCCAGATACGTACATCATAGGGAGTTGTTCGCACATTCCTCTGCTCGCCGCGTTTCAGATTATACCAGCGCAAATACGAGCAGATCCAAAACGAAGCTATCGCGCTGATATATAATTGTATCTTTGCCGCTGTTTTTTTACACCGGCAAAGATTATTGACATCTTACGGCAGTTGATATCCTTCCAAAGGTAACGCAAACTGATATATTTCCTGCGCGATGGGAATAACACATTCGCCGAAACCACCGTTGATTTTATTAATAATGACAGACAATTTGGGCGGGTTTACAGTTGGGTTTGCCACATCATCCGGCGCCAATGTCAGGAACCACTCTTGCGAAAAATTAGAATTCGCCACCTGCGCTGTGCCGGTTTTGCTGCCCATTAAAACCGGAGAGTTATAATACGTCAGAAAATATCCGCCACGCTCCGCCACAGTGCCATATTGCAGATCTGCCCGCATGGCAGCCTGAATGGCGTATGCCGT
>JAKAOI010000295.1 GCA_021812265.1 Chloroflexota bacterium
GATCTCTATTTGGCGGTGAACCGTATGTTGTCGCCGCAAACTTGCCATACGCCATAACATCCAAGGCTATCCGCTATTATTTAGAGACGCCGCAACCGCCGGCGCATATGACAACGCTGATTCAAAAAGAAGTAGCTAAACGCATTATTGCGGATGACTCGCACCAAAGTTTATTATCGCTGAGTGTGCGCATGTATGCGGATGCTCGCATTGTGGCCGATGTTCCCGCGCATTATTTTCGGCCGCCTCCGGAAGTAGATTCTGCAGTGGTCGGTTTCCATATCCGCACGCCGGCGATTCAAAACAGCGAAGTTCGCAGCCGGGTATTTCAATTGGCAAAATATGCCTTTGAGCAAAAGCGCAAGCAAATACATAATATTCTGCAAAGTAGGAGTGGTTTGCCTGCTTCGATGATATTGCGCTGGTTAGAAGAAGCGTCTGTAGCGCCGGATCGCCGGCCGCAGACGCTTTCTATAGCGGAATGGGAGCGGCTTGTGGAAATGGAGCCGCGCAAAATCTAATATGCCGCCGCGCTTAATATAGAAACTGCACTCCTGGGCTGATGTGGATATATCTGTAGTCCACTTTGCCCCAGCCGGCTCCTCGCCAGTTGTCATTCATTTCACTGATGAGAATCCAGTAATTATCGGGATTAATTGCCACCACTTCGGCATAGTGTCCTTCGCTGCTTGCGCCTTGCTCATAAGGATCAAACCAAACGGTGGCGCCGACAATGGGAACACTGTGTTTGGGCAAATGCAACGCCGCGTCGCCTTGCAAGTTTGGGTGCATTTCTTCCGGCCACCAGTTGCACCAGCCCCAAGCGGGCCGGTAAGGATATTTATTGGGGTTGGGCGAATACACATAACCATAGCAGCCGGGGGGAATGGCCCAACCGGAGATGACAGGCAGCCAATAGTTGGTGGATTGGCATGGCTCCAAACTTGTTGTGCCGAGAATTACCGGCGCCGATGCGTTAGACGCTGCAGGGCAAATTGCTTCACCGGCAACAAGAACTTCATTGACTGATATACCGTTGGTCGCCGCCAGCGCAGATACGGAGACGTGGTATTTTGCCGCCAGCGAGGCAAGAGTATCTCCTTGCTGTACGATAATCGGCGACCCGGCGTCGCAGTGCGACGCATAGGTAAGCGCATACATAGCTACAGACGCATTGAATCCTGTAGTTTTAGTTGAATCGCTGCCGCTTGATGAAAGAGGGTTTACAACCTCAATAAAAATAACCAGCGCTATGGAAATAACAGATAGCGCAATAATAGCTTGTTTCATCCATGGCTTGAAAACACGATTTTTTAATTTTGGCGGAGGCAGAAACTGTTGCGGTCGGTTGTTTGTTCCGCCAGGTATTAAAAATACATTATTTTCCATGATGCATATCTTCCTTTCTCGGCGCCTGCCTTTTCATATATTGTATAAAGCAATTTTGATGCGCGCAAATCCTGCCGCTGTGTTTCCTATACATAAACAGCAAAAAAGGATCCGGCGGACCGGATCCTTAAGCGATCTTTGCGGAAATATGCGGTTATTTGCGGAAATATTTAGCGTTTAACGCAATAAAGCTGTTATCTTTTGCGGGAACAGCGCTTTCCTCAAAAATAGCGGTAACAGGGCACGCCGGTTCGCAGGCGCCGCAGTCGATGCACTCATCGGGATTGATAAACAATTGATCGTACTGTTCAAACTCGGAGTCCGAAGAAGAAGGGTGAATGCAGTCTACGGGGCATACATCCACGCATGCGCCGTCTTTAACACCGATACAAGGTGTGGTAATGACATATGTCATGAAAATAAAACTCCTCTTATGGAAAAGGTAAAATGTACTGATTTGGCTCGATAGTATCGGCCGAAACGTTTGCCGCAATGCTGTCGGCTGCCGGAGCAAACCCAGACTTACTGCCTGGAAAAGCTGTTTTGGGCAGCGCACAAACGCTGCGGCAGTTCATGCGTCTCTTTCTCTTACGGTCAGATGAAAATCAGATTTAACCAGATACGTGATTTTCTATCCCATCGATATATTGTCGGGTTTCCGTAGAAGGCGGATGTATCGAGATTTTGGCGGCGGGAAAATGCCGGCAAAATCTCAAGTTGACATATGCAATCTTGTTATCGTCTTCGGGTGGAAGCCCTGTTTTCATTATAATATGAGTAAAAAGGCAAAGACAATGCTAAAAACAATCTTTCTGCGTAAATTTATGATAAAAACGCAAGAAAATTGTTAGCGGACAGCGTTATTCCGCAAAAAATTCGGAAATTTTCCGAATAAATTATCGTATATGGTTGTTTTGCGGATACGCTGCAACTGCTTAAAACAGAAATCTGCCATTTTTCATGAACAGCTCGCCATCGATATATACTTCGCCATCAGCGCGCATCTCTTTAATAAAATCCCAGTGAATAGCGGAATGATTTAATCCGCCGGTTTCGGGATAGCTTTCGCCCAGCGCCATATGAATTGTTCCGCCGATTTTTTCATCATACAACGTATTGATGATGGCGCGGTCGATGCCGAAATTATTGCCAAAAGCAAACTCACCTAAATATCTGGCGCCTTCATCGATATTTAGCATTTTCAACAGAAAATCTTCACCTTCGGCAGCCGAAGCGTTGATAACTTTGCCTTTTTCAAAAACCAACGATGCTCCCCTGACAATTTTGCCGTCGCGCGAGCTGGGAAAATCGAAGGTAATCGATCCGTTCACGGAGTCTTCGACGGGTCCGGTGAAAAATTCACCACTGGGAAAATTGCGTTTGCCGTCGCTATTGATAAATGTTCTGCCGGCAATAGACAAAGATAAATTGACGCCGGTCCCATGAATTTCAACAGCTTTTTTCCCTTTTAACCAATCGACATATTTTTGTTGCTGTCTGCCTAATTCTTTCCAACGTTCTGCCGGATCATCAGAATTTAAGAAACAGGCTTCAAAAACAAATTCCTCAAACTCAGCTAAAGACATGCCGGCGAGTTGCGCGGCTCCTTCAGTCGGCCACAATGTGCCGCACCATGTAAGCGCGCGGGGACTTTTTGCGGCGTTGGGATTAATTTGCGGCGGTCGGTTAGCTAGCGCCATGCGTTCTGAGGAAATGTTGGTAAGCGCCAAGGGATTTGCTGAAGCGCTGATTCTCAGTCGTTTGTTGGCGTTTGCGCTAACGGCTGCTTCAATGGGCGAACGCCAAAGCAGTTGTTCATCTGAACCATCATTCAGCAGAATTTCATTTAAAGAAGGCAGCGAGATGAGCGGAACGGGGTATCCGCCGTGTTTCAGCGTTTCGCGGTAAAACGCGGTAATGAGCGGTTCTGCCAGCGGAGTGGACGCAATGGATACGATATCGCCGGGTTGAATATCCAAGCAATATTCGGCGAGGGTTTTTGCCCAGCGGGCAACACGAACATCAGTAATAGCCATGAGATACACAAACTTCCTATAGCCATAAGCTATATAAAATAACAATGAGCTGGCGCTCTTCCTTTCAGTATATATACAGACTGATAGGTTTTGCGAAATTTTGCAATTGCCGCCGCGCAAATCTGGTTTTTCTTGAAGCTGCTGTATGAAATATGCGGTTGGCAAGTTCCTTATGGTATAATTGATAATAAATTAATAACAGCAGGTTAATGGGTATGGCAGTAGTAAAAATGAAGGCTCATGTTGGTCACGATGGTATTTTGAACATTTCAGTTCCTGTTGGTGTAACAGACATTGATTGCAATATAACTATTGAAGTTCAGTCAAAATCCAGTCAAGCCGATTGGCAACAATTTATTGAAGAGACTTTTGGCAGCCTCGAAGAAGATGAACTTGAACGGTTGCCACAAGGCATACTTGAACAACGAGAAACGCT
>JAKAOI010000296.1 GCA_021812265.1 Chloroflexota bacterium
TCCGATCTGAAACAACATTTGATTGTGGATCGCCGTCGGCGAATCTATCCGGGAAAATTTGATAAAACACCGAAGTATGTGTCCAACTTGGCGCGGTATACCCTGCAATAATACGAAAATCTGCCGAATCGGTAGGTGTATAGGGATGAATACCTTCACCGTTCAGCCAAAAACTTTCATTGGGAGTGATAATATGGAAACGGTAGTTGGTGACGGGCATTCTTAAATGAATAGCGCCTTCCCACCATTGTGTATATCCATCATCGCCGGATGTATGCATTGGCGCGCATTGTTGTTCCCCATCCGGAGCATAGCGGATGAGGATGCGGCTGATCGGAGCCTCGCGGGGAGTGCGCAGGGTTAGGGTAACGGTTGAACCGATTGATCCGTTTGTGTGGTGAACATAACGGGTTGAACCGTCGTGATGGATGCCGGGAAGCCAAGATTGTGGATTCATAAAGATCACTTTCGGAATAGAGTAGGATACGCAAATTATGATATAGTTGTAGCATATTCAACTGTTGAACAGCAAACAATTATACGGTTGCGCAGTGAATGAAAAAACATAAAGGTGAAATATATGGTTGATGATTATTTTTTTGCTCCTTTTATAACTCCGCATGATGTACGCCGCCAAGCAAATGTTCCGGTGGGAATATATCATGGCGCGCAAATCCGGCCAATAGATCCGCTGCCCGGGCAGCCAGTAAAGATATTTGCTGAAGCTAACGCAACATTGAACATCGATCATCTTGCTGTTTATTTTACTATCGACGGCAAAACGCCATCCGGCAATATGGGTATGTGCCTAATCGGCAATGTGGTATACGCTAAACCAACCGGTGTGTATTTCAGTTCCGAAATGCAGATTCCGGTGCAGCAGTGGACTGCGGAATTACCTGGGCAGGCCGATGGCGCGCGTTTGCGTTATCGGTTGGAGGGCTGGAATGAGCGCGATTCCCGAAAAATATGGTACGCCGACGCCGTAGATCCGATCGGTGAGTCGCAGGTATTTGGCAGAATATTTGAGTACAAGGTGGATCGGCAGACCTTTCCACAGTGGATTCGCAGCGAGATAGTGTACCATATTTTTGTCGATCGGTTTGCCAAAGCTGGGAATAATCCGCAAATTCAGCCGAAAGATTCTTATGAGGTATTTTGGGGCGGAGACCTTTGGGGTATTCTCGAAAAACTGGATTATATTCAAAATCTTGGCGTAACCATGATCTGGCTATCTCCGATTTGTGAAAGCCCGACATATCATTCTTATAATCCCTCCAGTTATACTGCTGTTTCCAGCCATTTTGGCGGCGCAGATGCGTTGCTGGCGCTGTCGCGCGAGGCGCATCGCCGTGGCATGAAATTGATGCTGGATTTTGTGGCCAATCACACATCAGATGAACATCCAATATTTGTTGAAGCGAACACGCATCCCGAAAGTGAATCGCGAAATTGGTATTCGTTTGGTGAACAGTGGCCGCCAAATGGTTATATGGCGTTTTTTTCCGTTAAGCATATGCCGCAGCTGCGTACAGATCTTGAACAAGTTCGCGCATATTTGAACGCTGCCGCCCGCCGCTGGATACGTGACTTTGGCGCCGACGCGCTGCGGCTGGATTATGTGGTTGGCCCTAATGAAGAATTTTGGAGTGAATTTCAATCAGAAATAAAAGATGAAAATTCGGCAGTGTTTTTGCTTGGTGAAATTACTGTCGGATATAAAGAGATTGAACGCTACGCCGGTAAATTGGACGGGTATATGAATTTCCCCGTCACCCGCATGCTGCGGCAGGTGTTTGCGCAGCGCTCGCGGCCATTAAGTGATTTAGTAGACTATATTATCGAGGCGCAAAGGATGGAGCCGGCAACAATGCAAGGATTTTTGGGGCTGGATAACCATGATATGCACCGCTTTATGTGGTTGGCTGAAAATGATTTGGCGCGACTGTCTCAAGCGGCAGTGTTTCAATTTTCGCTTCCATGGACCCCGATTATTTATTACGGAACCGAGATTGGTTTAAATCAAACTTCCGGCCCAAAAGGCCGAGACGCCTATGCCCGACCTGCAATGAACTGGGGAAATATGGAACGAAATCCGCTGCTGGAGTTGTATAAAAATTTGATTGCTTGGCGGAAAACCGAACCGGAAATAAGTATGGGAAAACTTCGCAAGATTATTTTAGATCCGGCGCAAGGAAGCAGTGGGTTTGAACAAGATGTGCAGTGTCTTTGCCTGGAATGCCCCTCAATGTCGCTGTACACGCTGTTTAATCTTACTGGCA
Source organism: Chloroflexota bacterium (assembly GCA_021812265.1). GTDB lineage: Bacteria > Chloroflexota > Ktedonobacteria > Ktedonobacterales > JACDGC01 > JAJYBV01. The sequence goes on from JAKAOI010000296.1 coordinate 2,283, forward strand.
GAGACTATGCAGCCACTATCGATGAGCTGATGACTCCCCAAGCCGACACAAGCAGTGAAATAGCCGGTCCGAAAATAATCTATGTGAAGCGAATAACAGCCGGTATGGAGGAAATGGACCCCGCCGCGTCATATACAGAAATCACAATTCCGGCGCACGGGGCGATTTTTGTTAAAATTCAGAATATTAGTATGTAAAACAGTTGACTTTACAACTATTTTAGGTTATACTTGTTGTAGCGCGAAAACATGGTAATGAACAGCAACGCAGCAGCAATGTTTCAGCAATGTATTCGGGCGATCTCGAAGAAGAGCAAAAAATTACTTCCGGGGAAGGGAGAAACCTATCATGGATAACGTTCAAGATGTACAGCAATCTGAACAAGATATCTATCATCTCCTCACAAAACTCTTCCTCCAATTTGATGACAGCGATCGGCAATTCTTTAACGAGTATGGGCTGAATACACGACAATTCTGGGCGCTGTATCATCTTGATGAACAAAGCGGCCTTTCGATGGTTGATTTAAGTAAAGTGCTTTTAACCGATAAAAGCAACGTAACTGCAATTGTAGACCGTCTGGAGGCGGCGCATTATGTTCGGCGGACAACCGCGGCGCACGATCGCAGAGTGTTTTTGCTGACACTTACCCCTGAAGGCCGGAAAGTTCGCGATTATATTCTGCAAAGGCATAATTCTCATATTCATAAGATGTTCAGCAGTCTGCCGCAAAAAGAACTAAAAAGATTTTTCGCTATGCTGCAAACAATTTCGGGAAATTTGGATGAATATCTTAGCAGTGAACACTCTGTGCGCGTTTCGACTGATTAAATGCTCATAACACATGTTTTTGAGAAAACCGGAGCTTTATGAAAAGCTCTTGCAAAGTCAGGTTCTGCGCGAATCGACTTTGCGCAATAAGAGGAGGACGAATTCTATGTTATCGAAAAAGCGCTTTGCGCTCAGCATGGTTGTGGCTGTGACCTCGATGGCCATGCTGTTGGCTGCTTGTGGCAGCAGTACCGCTTCAAATAATTCTGGCACATCGGTTAACTATAGCGGCACAATTACCATCTGGGATGATTGGACCGGCGCTTATCTGTCTGCGAAGCAGCAGATTGTCAATAACTTCATGCAGCAATATCCCAATGTTAAAATTAATTTGGTTACCGTCAGTTTAGACGATAATAAATTGATCACCACTGAAAAAAGCGGTGTAAACGCTCCGGATATCGTCGCATTTCCGGTAGACCACATTGGCACATTGGCGACAGCCGGCGTTATTCAGCCGATTGATTCTTATGAATCTGCTGCGCAGCTTGCCCAAACCTATTCCGCTCCTGCAGCAGCCGGTGTGCAGTTTAACAACCATGTATACGGCATTCCCGAAGTTACTGAAATTGTAACCTTGTTTTACAATAAAAGCATGGTGAGCGCAAGTCAGCTTCCTACTACCACCAGCCAAATGTTAACATTTGAGCAAACATATGCTCAGCAGCACCCGGGCGATTATGGCATTGTCTGGCCGCCAAACGACGCTTATTACAACGCCGGTAGATC
>JAKAOI010000297.1 GCA_021812265.1 Chloroflexota bacterium
CCCAGCGTTTTCTCTTATATTATATTTAACCCAGTTCAGTTCTTTCAAATCATGGATGATATCATTAACCGAGCTATATCTCTCTTGCCTAACCGGTTTCACACATTTCGCAATAATATGAGCCATTTCCGGTGAAACCGTATCAATATGCTGCAGAATAGAAGTATCACGCTTCGCATTCACCTCTGGTTTCTCATAAGTCAATAACTCATAGCCAACAATTCCTAACGAGTAGATATCAGTGCGTTGATCACAAATGCCATCATACAACTCCGGCGGAGCATACGTTGGGGTTCCCCAACGAGTGACATTTTCACCCGATTCAAATCTGGCAATACCAAAGTCAATTAATTTAATTGTTCCGTCATCTTTTACGATAATATGATCCGGCTTCAGATCACGATAAATAATCATGGGATTACTTTCATGAAGGTATTTTAAGGTGTGCGCTATGCGAAACAGCCACTTTATCACCTGATTTTCATCCAGCCCTTTTTTACCTTCGTTGGCGTATAAATCATCCAAAATAGTTTTCAGAGATTTCCCCTGAACTAACTCCATAACAAGATAAGACCGGTTATTTTCATCAAAAAAATCAAAAACTTTGGGGATCGAGTTGTGATCTAACTGCGCCAGAATTTCTGCTTCGCGTTTTAAACTGTTGCGGATTACTTTATTTGTTATACTATCCTTTGAATATTCATTAAATTCATTTTCATTATATAAATCGCTATCACTTCTTCTTTCCATTGTTTCTTTCATAGCGCAAATTCGATGGCCTGGAAATTTAATATCTTTCACAACATAAACAATACCCATACCGCCGGCGCCGGCAATTTTAACAACCGTATACCGATCTTTAACAACCGTGCCTATTTTTAAATTGTATCTTGAGTTATCATCATTGCCCAATGTTTTACTTGAATCAACGCTAACCATATTATGATTCCTTTCCGACCAAATCTTGTACAACTCAACAAAGCGTCTGCGCCTGTTACCCTTTGTACGTCTCTGCTTATGCGTTACTTCCGTTCAGGTCCATAAATTATTCAGCTGCATCCATACAAAGATAATTGATCGGCCAAAGCATACTGCGCCTTTGCTAAGTCCAAATTTCCAATCGATGTATAGAATATTGCAGCAGCGCAGCGCAAAGAAACATCTTGCGGATACATTGCTATACTGTGCGTCAACAAAATCTCCGCGGCGGGCGCGCTGCCTTGCCACACCAACCATTCCGCCAGCGCTGCTGCCCCTGCAGAATCTAGTTTTTTTTCATGCTGCAGCAGATAAAACGCCGTTTGCGCCAACGGCTCGCTTTTGCCCAGCCCGGATTGAATATAAAAATGACACAGCAATACCAAATATTGATATTGATTGGCTGGATCCGTTTGCCGAAGCAGGCTCCAATACGCTTGTTCAGCAACAGAATACATATGGTTTTGCATACTTGCCTGGGCCAGCAGCAACCAAATAGCGGCTGGCGCTTGGCCGCTTTGATGCAGCCATGATTGCAGCATAGTTTCCGCCAAACCAGCCTGCCCAGACGCCAGGGCTATTGCCGCGCGCAGCCCAACAGTTTTGGCCGAATGCGGATCTGCGGCGGCCAGCGCTATTTGCGCATACTTACTATTACCGGCAATCCAATACGCCCAAGCGATATTTTCCGCAAGTTCGGCGCCTGTATAACCATTTTTTTGCGCTGTCGTAAAAGCTGCCGCTGCTAAAAGAGGAAATTGCGCCGAAAGATCCAACATACCTAATTGAAACATATCTTTCGGTGAATTTTGCCATTGCAACGCCAGTTGCTGGTATTGCGCAAACCACGTGATACCGGCGCCATCGGCAATTTCATTAAATATTTTGCGCGCGATTTGAAAGCGGCCAACATGCAGCGCCGCTATTCCAATATATAATTTGCCTGCGTCATTTACCTGTTGCGCGGCCAATCCTTGCCGGAGCGCTAAAACAGGAAGCCCTGCTGTTAGATATGCGTATGTCAGCGCGGCGGCATTTTGCGCCGTTGGCTCAAAGTGATAGGCGTTCCGCAAATCTTCAAGCTGCTCGGCTGGACGACCGCATTTTTCAGCGACATCTGCCGCTTCCAGCCATACGCTGCCAATACGCGGCAACACTTTCAGCGCCGCATTTTTCACGTCCAGCGCGCTGGGGCAATCTTGGCGGATCAAATCCAGCCGCATAACCTGAATATACGGCAGCGGCCAATCCGGCTCCGCCCAAATTGCTTGTTTATACCAGTTTACTGCGTCTTTGAGATAATATCGGGCTATTTCCGGCAAAGCGTTTTGTGCAGCCGCCTCAGCCGCCAGCATATGTATGGGAAATAATCCGCCAGATACAGAGCAAACGATAATGATAATGGTTAATTTGATTCCTGTTAATACGCTCATAACAACAATAATATTCAGCAAATATATGCCAAATATTGGCGCCGCCGGCGTTATTCTCACAAAAAATCTCTATTCCTGCGGAACGGCGACCAAGAGCAGGTCAGGTGTTCAAAAAGGGTGACGTTATTTTTGGGCAATCAAAAAACATTTATATAATTTTTCTCTTCTTGTTCTCACCACTAAAATAATTCATTATTAATGATATATTTTAATAGAACATATATTCATTAAACTTACTATTGCTAACCAGTTATTTACTCACTAAACTCTTGCTTTTTATGAATATATTTTAATTGATACATAATTATAATATTTGCCATGAATAAGTAATTTATTTAACTTTGTTTTGTTTATTAATTTATTTTAAATATTTTTATTGTATTTTTATCCCACAACATGCTATAATATATTATGATTTATATATCTTGATTAAAAAACAAGGAGTATAGGCAATGAATTTTCAATGGATGCGACTCATACATTTTTATGTGGCAATTAGTCTGAGCCTTGTCACCGCAACAAACTTTTTTACCGCTTCAGGAGTACCAGCAACAACAACTACTACTAACGACGCTCCGACAGTCATATTGATTACTGGCGCTCTTCGTCCACCAGGATTTACACCATCAATACTTACTGTTCATGTAAACCAATCCATTGTTTTTATCAATTCTGCATACCCAACAGATACATTTACGATTGTGGCAAATGATAATTCATTTTCCTCACCAGCTATTGCTCCACAACAGCAATGGACAACTTCCTTCGCACAAACCGGAAGCTATTCCTACCATGAATCTTCACACCCAACATCAATGGTTGGGACCATTTTTGTTGTTACCAGTTCTGTTCATCTTATTCAACCGGTTTCTCCCGCTACTCAGCAAACAGCTATAAATAATATCCGCAATCAGCAAATTACCTCATCAGGACAACACTCAACCTCAGGAATATTTGTTTGGATCATCGTTGCGTTGGTTATTCTGGCAATTGGAGTGAGCGCCACGATATTTTTCCGTATCCGCATGAAAGGAAGATAAATAAATACAATGAACAGCTTTTTTTTTAATCATCAGAAAAAACAAGCATTAAGCGTTATTTTAATTGTGATTTTGATTAGTCTCTGGTTCCCTTTTAGAGCACAAACAGCCACTAAAAACTATAGTGTGACTTTCGCAAAGGGAAATTTTATACCATGGCTGCAAACCGCACAACTTATTGATGGTCATGATCCATCCCATACAGTCATCTCATTAGAAAATGGTCTGCATTTGTGGTATGCAATAGAGCCATATGGGGGCAGTCCAGGTGTTTCAATTGAGCCAGCCGCTTCGTTAGCTAGTGACCCGGTAAGTTGGATTATGGCTAAGGCAGGTCTTATACCTCCCATCGATGCGTTTCCGATAACATTAGATCCATCTTCATATAGCA
>JAKAOI010000298.1 GCA_021812265.1 Chloroflexota bacterium
TCTCAGGCCTCCTGACGGGGCTTGGGGTGTCCCCAAACTCTCCTTATTCCTTTTTATGTTCAGGTCTATAACGAACACCGGATAGCGGCGAGTTAAATAGTAGTGACAATTTGGCGGGCGTCTTCGCGCAGTTCCCGCCGCAAAACTTTGCCGGTATTGTTTTCCGGCAGCGTATCACGAAATACAACGCGGCGCGGCGCCTTAAAAACGGCCATACTTGCCCGGCAATAATCAATGATTTCTTGTTCGGTAGCTTGCGCTCCGGGTTTCAGAACAATAAACGCAAACACCGATTCACCCTGATAGGGATCCGGCGCGGGAACAACTGCCGCTTTCGCAACGGCTGGATGCCGGAACAGTGTTTCTTCCACTTCGCGCGGGTATACGTTATAGCCGGAAACATTTATCATATCTTTCAGCCGGTCTACAATATAATAATAGCCATCGCCGTCTACAGTGGCCAGGTCACCGGTGTACAGCCAATTATCTTTCAGTGTTTTGGCGGTGTCTTCGTTGCGTTTATAATAGCCGCTCATGATATTAGCGCCGCTGCAAATTAGCTCACCGATGGTTCCTGCAGGCACATCTTTGCCGGTTTCGGGGTCTACAATTCGCACTAACACGCCGGGCGCCGCCGGTCCGACAGATCCTGCTTTACTGAACGGTCCCGCGGCGTTTGTGGTAACAACGGGAGACGCTTCAGTCAGGCCATAGCCTTCGGTGATATCTACGCCGGTAACATTTTTAAAGTTTTCCAGAATTTGCACCGGCAGCGCTGCCGCTCCGGAACCGCAGTAGCGCAGTGAAGAAAGATTGTATGATTTGACACTCGGCAAACTTGCCCACGCAATATACATTGGCGGCGCGCCATGCACCGCAGTAATTTTATATTTTTGAATCATCTCCAGCGAAGCCGCCGGATCAAATCGTTCCATTACCACCATGGTGGCGCCGACCAGCACCGAAAGATTCATAGCGACATTCATGGCATAGATATGGAAAAGCGGCAAACCAACCCACACAACATCGCTGCCGTCCAGCCCGATGCGCTGAGATGTGTTCATTTGGTTGCAGTTGCCGATGAAGTTTCCGTGGGTGAGCATTGCGCCTTTGGGTTTGCCGGTTGTTCCTGATGTATAGCAGATAACAGCAACGTCACTGCTATTGATTGCAGTTTTTGGCGGATCTTCTGTGGAGGCGGACCCAAACGCATTGGCCCATGAAAGCGCGCCGGCAGGGGCTTGCGCTGCGGCAGTGATGATAGTTGTTAAAGAAGGAATTTCTGCTGCGGCGGCTTGCATAGCGGGGTAAAACATTCCCACTGTAATGGCGGCTTTTGCTTCGCAGTCGTTGAGAATAAATGCAATTTCTTGCGCTTTATACAGCGGATTTAAGGGTATAACGATGCCGCCGATGCGCATTACCCCATAGTACGCTTCAAGGAATAGGGGGATGTTATGCATATATATGGCTACCCGGTCACCTTTTTGCACCCCTAGTTTCAAAAGGCCGTTGGCTACCTGATTTGCGCGTTCATTAAACGCTTGGTAGGTGGTAGCCTGATCATGAAAAATAAATGCGGTTTTACCGGGTTCTCGCGCCGCGGTAATTTGTAGAACTTCACCCAGATTCATACTGTGCCCGCCTCTTCGTTGAGAGTGTTCAACGCCATTCGCAAATTAAGGATTGGTCGCTGTTATATTATCCATAGTATACAATATCTTCTTATATTTCCATGCAAAATTTTTATGAATTTGGCTGTAAACTGGGTATACTTGCCGTAAAAATCTCTTGTATTCCCGTAATTGAGTCGTTCCAAAGCGGATGCGTGAAATTATTATCTGCCGCTAGCCCTTGGTAATCACCGATAAAACCGGAGCCGTTGTTATCAATTGGCTCATCAATAAGGGGATTCCAGCTTTGCAATGTTACCCGAATCGGCGCATGGAATGAATTTCCACCGGTGTTTGATTGAATTACATAGACATCTATGTATTGCTGCGTAATATCGGCCTGCGTTGAAAAATAGGATATACTTACTACCCCATCGGGCGCTACCGCAATTTGCGGCTGAAAATGATTAACGTCAGCGGATGCGCTATCCGGATTGACTGTTATTGGCTGGGTCCATGTCTGCCCTTCGTCAGCTGATGTTGCCAGCATAATTTCCGAACCATTTGCGGTTTCGTCCGGCCAGGTTAAGTAGAGCTTTCCGCTTTTGGGATCTGCCGCCAGCGCAGGCAACGAGAAATTGCGGTAGTTCTGTCCCGGAAATGGTGATGGCAGGTCGTGTATTTGGTCGATGAGCGACGGAGCGTTCCACGTATTTCCTCCATCATGCGATGCGACTGCCAGCATTCTGGTCGGAATTTTCGGCGGATTATTGAGGATATCAATATATGCGTCAGCAACAACAACGGTTCCGTCTGGCTCTACCGCCGGTATCGCGCCAAGCGCGCCGTCGCATTGCAGCGAATTGCTTGGTCTGCCTTGGCCGGGATTTGTGCAGAACGCCGCGCTGCCGTTGATGATTTTTTTTGCGCTGAAGCTGGCTCCTCCGTTTGTTGAAGAGGAAAACGCGAGTTCCTGCACACAGGGGATAGAACTGCCACAGGGCGGCTGATTATTATCATATGACCAGACAACATAGACGTTGCCGCGATAGGGGCTGTGGGTGTCGTCTACAGCTATCCATGGCTTATCACTGAAAGTGGCGCCGGATGTGTCTTCATATACCGTGACGGGATTGCCGAATGTGCGTCCTCCGTCATGTGAAATAGAAACTGATATGCCGCTGAGATTATTATTATCAGTATATAATACAGCGGCGTATATACTGCCATCCGGTCCGAACGCAAAACTAATATCAGAAGTGGTGTAGGCGGCGGGGAAACCGGGCAGCGGGCCCGTATCTGTCCATGTGCAGCCGCCGTCGAAAGACACGAATGTGCCGATTTGAAATAGATATTTGGCGGTGTTAGTAAAATATTTTGACCCGCCAATGAGATGCAGTGGATTCGTTGGGTCTTCTGCAATATTTGGTTCACTGTGCGCAGCGTATTGTTTGCCGGTGATGGGGGTATTGATGTATGGCCCATTGGGAGTATTGCCTAGCTGCACACATTTGCCGCCTTTATTAAGGGTATATATTGGATTGGTGGCAGCGGACGGAGAGTTAAATGGCGATGAACACGCCGCAACTGAAAGCACGCACGCGCAAAGCGTGAGGATACGCCGAAAATTCGGTAAATGAACTGATTGCATTCTCATTTCTTTCTGCTTAAAGCAAAATTTGAAAAAAACAGTAATATATCGTATCCTTTATATCAGAAATTAACGCAAAGAGCAATAAAAAATTTTTTAATGGGATATGATGCAAACACCAAATGCGCCCGATTTAACAAATATACGTGAATTAAAACGTATTGAGCGGCTGTTTCAAACGCACGCGCGCAGTGAATTTTCGCAGCATTGGCTGATCGACCGCGGCACGTTGGATATCATAACAGAGGAATCCGGGGTACACGCAGGTATAGCGGCGCTGGAGCTTGGAGCAGGGTTTGGCGCGCTGACAATTGAATTAGCCCGCAAAGCCAAGCGTGTATTTGCTGTGGAAATTGAAAACGCTGCCATAGAGGCTTTACAGTATACCACCCAATCATTCAGCAACATAACGATTGTTCGCGAAGATCTGTTGAAACTGCGCCCCGAAGAACTATTTGGCGGTGAACCGTATGTTGTCGCCGCAAACTTGCCATACGCCATAACATCCAAGGCTATCCGCTATTATTTAGAGACGCCGCAACCGCCGGCGCATATGACAACGCTGATTCAAAAAGAA
>JAKAOI010000299.1 GCA_021812265.1 Chloroflexota bacterium
TTTTTGTTAAAGACGCGGCAACTTTTACTGCCGGAACAACAACCACGAAGGGTATATTGGGAAACGTTTCGCGAAGGGCGCTGCGAGCCGTTACCGAAGCAGTATTGCAGGCAACCACGATTAATTTAACATGATGTTTTGCAATCAGCCAAGCCGAAGCGTCAATTGCAAACTGGCGCACCTCTGCTTCGGGTCTGGGGCCATAGGGACAATTTGCGTCATCACCAAAATATACAAACTGTTCCCGCGGCAACTCTTGCTGCAGATCTTTTAAAACAGTTAAGCCGCCAAATCCTGAGTCAAATACGCCTATCGGGGCATGAGAGAGATTGGGTGGCTGTATTATTATTGTATTTTCTTCTGACATTCCGCGCATTCTCCAAAAATTTCCAAACGATGCCCTGAAAGAGAGAAGTTATATTTTTTGATTATATTCTCAAGAAATTGCGCCGGTAAACATGTATCAATCTCAATAATCTTCCGGCATGTTTCACAGGTAAGGTGATGATGGTGTTCAGCGCCAATGCGAACATGATAGCGATCTTCCCCATTGGCAAAGCTGACCTGGTCTAATACGCCAAGCGTAATCAGTGTATCAACAGTGCGAAAAGTGGTAGCGCGGCCAACCGTAGGGTCTTCGCGGCGGGCCGAGCGCCATAAATCTTCAATGGTAAAGTCGCATTCCAACCCGGCCATCCGCGCCAGCGCATTTGCAATAATTCTTCGTGGGTGAGTTTGGCGGAAACCAGCTTCATCCAATTTTTGAATAATACTATCGGCGTTAATGGAGCAAAAATAATTTTTCATATTAAAAATTACAACTCCCATGAAACATATAATAAACTATACCGATTCCGTTTTTGTCAGTATCATAGACGCATTTCTATCTGCAAAAATAGTATAGATACGCGCAATCAGTAACACAATTATTTACTGCGCGCAGACGCGGTAAAAGTCGTTCCACTTATTTTTATTGTATCATATCCCGTCTGATGGCAAACACGCTTTAGCGAATATGCAACAGCGCGGCAAATACTATACCAATTGCCAATAAAACGCCAAAATCTAAATGCAGCCGCGAAATTTGCGGCATACCGCGGGCCAATTTGCGGCGGTCTGTTTCCGGCAAAATAGTTTTTATATGCGCAATTGCAACCGGCAACGCAAACCATATCGCCAACACAGGGTAGGGCAAAACATGAAAAATAACAAAAAGGGTAACAGCGGCAAAGCTTCCAAACACCAAAAACATTTGAAATCCTTTGCCAAAATCTCTGCCAAATCGCACCGGAAGGGTCATTTTACGGACCTTTTTGTCATCTTCATAATCCCGAATGTTATTCATATTTAATATGGCGTCAACTAAAAAACTGACGGGAATACTTGCCGCAAAGGCCTGCCACGACCAGTGAGGAATTTGCACATAATAGGCGCCCCATGTCATCATAAACCCCATGGCGGCCATAACAAATATATCACCAAAACCGCGCGCGGCAAGTTTAAACGGCTTAGCGCTATAAAAAAAGGCAATCGCCATAGCGGCGAGACCAAACAAGATTATTGCATATCCTACTTGAATGATAAGAAGAATTCCCAATACTGCGGCAGCGCTAAATACAGCAATACCACCGCCAAGCACCTGTTTAGCCGTCATTTCATTACGAAAAATTACAGTGCTGGCGCCCAGCGACTCATGGCTGTCCAGCCCATATCGATAATCAAAATATTCATTAAAATAATTAGCGCCAATTTGCAAAAATGCCCCGGCTAATAAAGCCTCGATAAACGGCAGCGGGTGAAAAATACCCATATAATACGCCACCGCGGCGCCAACAAATAAGGGAGTTATTGAAGCGGTTAGCGACACGGGTCTGGCTGTTTTTATCCACACTTTTAACGGCGGATATTGGCCGGCGTTTGGCGCGCCAATAGTGTTTTCAGACATGGTTTTTTTATTCCTGAGTATAGAGAGAATTTGAGTGTCATGTTACGCAACGGCAGCCAAAGCGGTTGTATTGAGTTTACGCCATGTGAGCCGCGCGCATATAAAAAAACAGCGCAAGAGCTATACGCTGCGCTGGCTTTAGGATTCAATAGGCAGAATTAAAATGTTGAGAAGAGGTCGGGGCGCCCAGATTCGAACTGGGGACCTCATGCTCCCAAAGCATGCGCGCTAGCCAGACTGCGCTACGCCCCGCTATATCAAGTATACGCAGAATGCGGCAAAAATGTCAAGAAGATTACGCCAAAAGCGCCATGTTCGCTCCCATATTGCCGGCAGAGCAAATCACGGCAATATGGATAGCGGTGGGTAGAGCCGGCGCAAAAATTCTTTTGCCGTTAATTTACGACTATAGGAATTGAATCACTGGAAATGGTATAGCTATTGCCAACAACGCTTTTTGCAATATTTTTTAATTGCGCTATCTGTTCTGATATATCTTCATACGCCGCTCCGGAAGGAATATCAGCGGAATTCAGCGCGGCAATTGAAACCGTTACAATCGGAAAAATTCTGGTTTGCCCAGAACGATCTTTTGCTTGAAATCCTCCGGACGCAACATCTTCCGGACGATAAAACACAACAGATTCTGCGGCAAATCTACGGATAATTTCCTTACATAAAACAACTACACATTCCGGAGATGTTAATAATAAAAAATCTTCACCGCCGATATGCCCTAAAAAATCTTCCGCGGCGCCAAAATTTTTATCGACGGCTTGAATAATCTCCGCTAATTTCAATATCATTTTATTTCCACGATCAAAACCATAAGCGTCATTTAACGCCTTAAAATTATCTAAATCAATATACAGCAATGTCCAAGGCTGCTCATTCCGCAGCAACAGTTCTATTGCGCTGTGAATTTGCTGTTCTCCGGGTAAATGAGTAAGGGGAATCAGATACTCATGCCGAGAGCGAATACGTTGCGAGTGAATTCGCGCCAGCAGTTCTTTCGGGTGCGCGGTTTTGCAAATATAATCATTGGCAAGCAGCGAAAAAGCGTGAGTTTTATCTTCAGTTGTGTCCAGCGCGGTTAGCATAAAAACAGGGATATGAGTAAGCTGCGGCTGCGCGCGGATCTGTTTCAAGGCGTCAAAGCCATTCATACCGGGCAGCAAAATATCCAACAATATTAAATCGGGTTTTTCAATTAAAGCGGCGCGCAAAGCATTGCCGCCGTTATATTCCCGAACCACTGCATAGCCTTCGGATGTAAGTAATTCTTTCAACATTTCCGCAACAGCAAGATCGTCTTCGATAACAAGAATTTTATAAATTTTCCCATCAACATTTACGTTATTGTCAGTATTGTGATCCGCAGTCATAGTCGCCTGCTTTCCATATTTTTTTGGGAACGGCAAGAATACCGAAAATTACAATGAAAGAGAATACAATATTACAACCTGCCGGATCTTCTCGCCATACTCTTTTTTTTATATATTGCAACGCCGCTGGCGCATTGTTTTATGGCGCTGCCCAATATCGCTTTATATACTCATTCGGCCAAAACTTACGCTTCGGCAACTGGGTTCTTTTCTTCTATTTTTCGATACGAGAAACAATCTGTTGATCTTCGGCTGAGGAAGTTGTTTGTGATAATAAAACGGGATGATCGTGGCGCTGAAACGCATCAAAAATGCGCTGCCGATGTTTTGGCAATATCGGTTCGGGTAACTGAGAAGGATCGAACCAGCCAACTTCAACAGATTCTTCAGTTATATGTAATTCGGTATTATGGGGTTTGCACCAAAATGTAAGCACAACCTCATTTTTCTGTGGTTTTGAATAGACGCCTACAACATATTCAATTGATATTTCTATACCAATAGATC
>JAKAOI010000300.1 GCA_021812265.1 Chloroflexota bacterium
CATTTTCACTAAATATCTGTGTCATTCCGATTTTACGTCCCAGTAGGCTTTTAAGCATTTTTTATACCCTCACTGACACAAAAAATCGCGGCAGACTTTGAAAGAGATCGCTGCAAGCAGCGAAAAAAGCTTCTCAAAATCCGCAGATTTTTCGGGTTGATTCTGCATGTGCGCCGACTATCTGGCGCAAGCAAATTTGCCGCAATATAACTGCTATAACACTATTACGGCCAAGAAAGCCTATCCGGAAGTACATCATCATGTGGGGCAAAGCATATGTTGCCAATTTCCATATAGTTTATGGCAGATTGGGCCGTGTCCATACACACGCCGCAAAAACGGACAACTAAGAGAGAGACACAGCGGTAAAAAACCATACCATGCGCATTATGTCCCACCTGACGACTACTTCAGATTTCGATATCGATATTCACTCCGCTCGGCATATTCAATTTGGTCAATTGATCAACTGTTTTGCTCGTTGGCTCAAGAATATCTATGAGGCGCTTATGAGTGCGCATCTCAAACTGTTCACGGGAATCTTTATCAATAAACGGAGAACGCAGCACCGTAAATTTCTTAATTTCCGTTGGCAGTGGTATCGGACCGGAAACCGTTGCGCCAGAGGCCTGAGCGGTATCGACAATTTGTTTTGCCGATGAATCAAGAATCTGGTGATCGTATGCGCGCAAGCGAATGCGAATGCGCTGCTTGGATGATGTCGCCACAGTTCAATACCCTTTCTTATTAAAAATATATGGAACAACAAAACCGGATATATTCCGGTGAATTCCCGTTATACAAATTGCCGCCACCGAATAAATTCGGTTTGACGGGCAAGAAAAGAGAGCTGCAAACATGTATGCAGCTCTCTACGTTGTCACACTTCGGGTGTTTTTGATTTGCCCGCATTTTTGGTAATAATTGTCTGCGCTACGTGGTTCGGAGCTTCTGCGTAGTGCGAAAATTCCATACTGCTGGAAGCTCGGCCGCTGGTCAAGGAACGCAGATCACTGATATACCCAAACATTTCGGCTAATGGCACTTCCGCGCGAATAATCTGAGATCCGCTGCGTTCGTCTATGCCGGTAATCTGGCCGCGGCGGCGATTTAAGTCGCCAATAACATCGCCGTAATATTCCTGCGCTGTTACCACTTCCAGTTTAAATATCGGCTCTAACAGCACGGGCTTTGCTTTCAAAGCAGCGCTGCGGAAGCCGACGGATCCGGCGATTTTAAACGCCATTTCGTTTGAGTCTACTTCGTGATAGGATCCGTCATACAACGTAACCTTCACATCAATAACCGGGTATCCGGCGATGACGCCATTTTCAATAGCTTCACGCACACCTTCTTCAACCGGCTTAATATATTCTCTTGGAACTACGCCGCCAACAATGTTATTAACAAATTCAAATCCTTTGCCGCGTTCGTTCGGTTCCACTTTCAGCCACACATCGCCATACATGCCATGTCCGCCAGATTGGCGAACAAAGCGGCCTTGCGCCTGAGCCTGCTGTAAAAGGGTTTCGCGGTAAGCGACCTGCGGCATGCCTTTGGTTGCCTCAACCTTATATTCGCGGAACATGCGATCTACCAGCACTTCCAAGTGCAGTTCACCCATACCGGAAATAATGGTTTGACCCGATTCTTGGTCTACCCGCACGATAAAAGTGGGGTCTTCTTCGGCCAAGCGAATAAGCGCATTCGACATTTTATCTTGGTCGGCCTTAGTTTTCGGTTCAATGGCAATAGAAATAACCGGCTGCGGGAACACAATCGATTCCAACTGCACCGGATGTTCAGGATCGCTGAGCGAATCACCGGTAATGGTATCTTTCAAGCCGATGGCGGCGCAGATATCGCCGGCGTATACCTCATCCACATCTTCGCGGTGGTTGGCGTGCATCAACAAAATGCGGCCGATGCGTTCGCGTTTATTTTTAGAAACGTTCAGCACATACGAGCCTTTGGTCAACTTGCCGGAATACACGCGCATAAAGGTTAAGCGGCCAAACGGATCGGAAATAATTTTGAAGGCAAGAGCGGCGAAGCCGCCATCTTCGCTGACAATGAGCTGTGTTTCTTCGCCGGTATTAGGATCGACGCCAATTGGCGCGGGAATATCCAGCGGGGATGGCAGGTAATCAATGACAGCGTCGAGCATAGCTTGCACGCCTTTATTTTTCAGAGAAGATCCGCACAGAACCGGAACCATAATGCCTTTAATGCATGCGGCGCGCAGCGCTTTGCGAATTTCCTCGGCAGAAATTGTTTCGCCTTCAAGATATTTTAGGGTTAAGTCATCATCAGTTTCGGCGACTTTTTCAATCAGATAGTCGCGGCGTTCCTGAACCAACTGCGCCAAATCTTCGGGGATGGCAATTTCTTTAGATTGTGTGCCTTGGTCGTCAATAAAAACGATTGCTTTTTGATCGATCAAATCAATAAAGCCTTTGAAATCGCTTTCACTGCCGATAGGGATTTGAATCGGCATGGGATTCGCGTTCAGTCTGTCAATAATCATATCGACGGTGCGCCAGAAATTAGCGCCCATACGATCCATTTTGTTCACAAAGCAGATACGCGGAACATTATATTTATTTGCTTGGCGCCATACCGTTTCAGATTGCGGTTCTACGCCGGCGACTGCGTCGAAAACGACGACACCGCCATCGAGTACGCGCAATGAACGTTCGACTTCAACGGTGAAGTCAACGTGGCCTGGGGTATCTATGATATTCACTCGGTTATCGCGCCAAAAGCAGGTAGTCGCGGCAGACGTGATAGTAATGCCGCGTTCCTGTTCTTGGGGCATATAATCCATGGTGGCAGCGCCTTCATGAACTTCGCCGATACGATGGATTTTTTTCGTATAGAACAATATACGTTCTGTTGTTGTTGTTTTACCCGCATCGATATGGGCAATAATGCCGATATTACGAGTGCGTTCTAATGGATACTCTCTGGCCATGGTTACCTACCGTTTATAATGAGCAAAGGCCTTATTGGAATCGGCCATCTTATGCATCTCATCTTTTTTGCGGACTGCTCCGCCTTCCATAACGGCTGCGTCGAGCAGTTCCTGAGCTAATTTTTCAAACATTGGCTTGCTTTTGCGGCTGCGGGCTGCGTTGATAATCCAGCGCATGCTCAGCGCATTGCGGCGATCTTGTCGAATATCTACCGGCACCTGATATGTAGCGCCTCCGACGCGCTTCGGCCGCACTTCAATAGCCGGGGAAGCGTTGCGAATTGCCTGCTCAAAAATCTCGATAGCCGGTTTTTTCAGCATTTCATTATTTGATGTTTTGGCGCGGTCTTCAATAATATCAATGGCGCGATAGATAATCATTTCAGCGATACTGCGCTTGCCATCTTTCATAACACGGCCAATCATGCGAGTAACATTCAAGTTATCGTATCGCGCATCAGGTATAACCGTTCTGCGAACAATTTTACCACGTCGTGGCATAGACGATGAACTCCTCTATTCTTATGCATTTACGATGCACATCTGCAATCATTGCGCTAAAGCAAAGCGGCAGCATATGTGCTGTATATAAAAAATTCCCTGCTATTTCTTTCCGGCAGGTTTTGCCCCGGCTTTCGCCCGTTTGGCGCCATATTTAGAACGCCCTTGGCAGCGCTTCTCGACACCGCCTGCGTCGAGCTTGCCGCGCACAATATGATATCGCACACTTGGCAAATCTTTAACGCGCCCGCCACGAATCAGCACTACTGAGTGCTCTTGCAGCGTATGTTTTTCACCCGGAATATACGCTGTAACCTCCATTTTATTGGAAAGGCGTACACGGGCAATTTTGCGGACCGCT
>JAKAOI010000301.1 GCA_021812265.1 Chloroflexota bacterium
GCGAACGATTTGGTGATACAGAATGCGGTGTCGTTTGCGGGACTGAATGTGACCACGCAGGCCAGCGCGTCACAGGCGGTATCAACGATTGATTCTGCCATCAATTTGGTGTCGAGCACTGCAGCTCAACTGGGCGCTATCTCAAATCGTCTGCAAGACACGATCGCCAACCTGAACATTGGGTCGGAAAACCTTTCTGCGGCGTATTCGCAAATTATGGACACCAATGTGGCGCAGGCAACGGTGCAGATGACGACTGACCAAATTAAAACTCAAGCAGGCGTATCGGTATTGGCGCAGGCCAATCAGCTGCCGCAATTGGTGCTGAAACTGCTCCCATAAGAAACGGAGCGGCCGGTATCCCGCAAGAGATACAAGGTTCCGGGGTGGCTACAGCCACTCCGGAATTTTTATATGGGCAAATCTTGCAAAAAAACTTCTTGAAAATTACCTTCTGACATGATATTGTCAATATAAATACATTGCAATAAAGGATATGAAAAGTAATTATGCGCAATATGATCGATGAACCGGAAACACGACGACTGCTTCAGCCGGATAAACTGGAGCCGTTTCTTGCAGAAAATCTCTCGCCGCACACAAAAGAAACAGCCCTTGGCGCGTATCGTATTCGCGGGGGACATTCCAATGAAACTTTTATTATTTGGCGCGGCGCAGAGCATTTTGTTTTGCGCCGCCCTCCATTTGGTGAATATTTACCGACTGCGCACGATGTGCAGCGTGAATACCGTGTTCTAACCGCGCTTTCCACAGCTGGGTTTCCTTCGCCAAAACCGCTTTTGCTGTGTTCCGATCAGGATATTATCGGCGCGCCATTTTATTTGATGGAGCAATTGAATGGCGTTATCATTCGCGGTAAAACACCCGATTGGGTCGAATTGCCGGAACAGCGCCAAGCCATTGGTTTTGCTGTGGCGGATATGCTGGCGGCGCTGCATGCGCTGGATTGGCGCGCTATCGGCCTGCAGGATTTCGGCAAGCCTGATGGCTATATTGAACGGCAGGTGCGCCGCTGGATGACACAGTTTCAAGGCGCCAAAACACGGGATATTGCAGATTTAGATTATGTTTCTGCGTGGCTGAGCGCGCATATACCTATTTCACCGGCGGCGGCTATTGTGCATGGTGACTATCGAATCGATAACTTGATGTTTGCTCCTGAAGGGCCACCACGGATTATTGGTGTGCTGGATTGGGAAATGGCGGCTATCGGTGATCCTTTGGCAGATTTGGGGTATTTGCTGGCTTTTTGGCGGCAAAAAGGAGATCCGCTGCCGGCGCTTTCCGCTGAAAATAATTGGCGAGTGACGGAAGAAGCCGGCTTTCCGACTAGAGATGAATTGGCGCAGCGTTACGCCAATCGCGCAAATCTCAGTTTTTCCGCCGATACCATGCGCTTTTATCATGCGCTGGCAATTTGGAAGATGGCTATTTTGCTGGAGGGCAGCTATAAACGCATGCGCGCCGGTTTTACCGATGATCCCTTTTTCGAGGAATTGGAAAACGGTGTGCCGGCGCTGGCCCGCAATGCGCGTGAAATCATTGGCGGGTAGGGACACCTATGGTTTGCCGCTTGGCGCAAAAATCTTGCGCCATTGTAGTTTAAAACAGTTGTGGCTGTTATTCTGATTGATTTTTAGCGACGTGGATAATTTCGGCGTCAAATTCAGCGGAGACCGCGCGCACAACGGGGTCTTGCCTAGCGATGTCGATCAGCGACTGCGGAGCGTTGCCCTGCTGCTGTGTTGGCGCCGGTTTAACCTCTGGCTGCTCTTCGATGGCAGATACGGATTGGCCGGGAGTTGCAGCGCTGTGGGCAGGAGACAAATCTTTTTCAGCAATCGGCGGTTCCTTGGCAACGGATTGTTTTGTGGGAGATATTCCGCGGAGCCGCAGCATATTTTCTCCCTCTTCTACAGTCATCAACTGAATGAGGCAGGGAACTTGCAGAACCTCTTTAATACTGTTTTCGATAATTTGTTTCCGATTAATTTCCTGCAGTTTTGAGACAAATATTTTTGACGCCTGAAAATAGAGCACAGCCGGATCACCGGTGTCTGCCGCGAACAATTTAGCGTTTCGCAGCAACGCTTCCGTTGGTTTATCTTTTTGATGAATAATTTTTTGAATGATTCCCCAAGAATCGCGGGCGCGCTCTAAAAGCTCATCGGAATGTATATCAGCAGTATTATGCGTTGCAAAATTGCCGCCGGTGTGCTGATTTTGCGCTGCTGCCTGAGATGGCGCGGCGGTTTCGGTGGCGGATGAGCGCGGCGCGGCGTCAGTTTTTTGCGGATTATGCAACGAAATCGGTTCGGTTTGCTGCTCGCTGTTCGGTTGGCTAGCCGGCTTTTTCACAGGCGCACGCGACACATCAGCGCGCGCCGGCGTGGCCG
Source organism: Chloroflexota bacterium (assembly GCA_021812265.1). Classification (GTDB taxonomy): domain Bacteria; phylum Chloroflexota; class Ktedonobacteria; order Ktedonobacterales; family JACDGC01; genus JAJYBV01. The sequence continues at coordinate 2,418 of JAKAOI010000301.1, forward strand.
AAGGCGTTTTTGTGGAAGCTTCCGGGGTCGGCGCCATTGGCTGCGCCGGAAGATGCGCAATGTGTATGCAATCCAAAAAATCCAGCTCAACGGCAAGCTGCGGCACGGAAAGCGAACGCGGGCCGACAGTGTCTCCCGAAAAAACGCGCGCACAGCGGGTGATGACAGGGAGTTCAAATAATGCGGCGATCTCCTGCACTTCTTGGGCTTCCTCATCGGAAATATCAACGATAGTTTTTAAATCGGCGTTGGCGCGCGCCAGAGCCAGCCATCTCCACAATTCGGTAAGTTGGGTGGCAATCTGCCTGGGGTCGACACCGGATTGAGTCAGATCGTAAATGCGGCGCAATCCAGCCGCCGCGTCGTTTTGCGCAATAAATCGCGCTAAATCGCGAATCAGCGACGGATCGGTCATACCAAGCATAGAGCGGACAATGGAAACAGTAACGGTGTCTGCGCTGAAGGCCCGCGCCTGATCGAGCAGGCTGAGCGCGTCGCGCATACCGCCTTGCGCCGCGCGCGCGATAATCTCCAGCGCGGCAGGTTCGCAGGGGATTTGTTCTTGCTGCGCAACATACGCTAACCGATTGGCGATTTCGCGCATGGGTATACGGCGGAAATCAAATCGCTGGCAGCGTGACAGCACCGTTGCGGGAATTTTATTTGCTTCGGTTGTTGCAAGCACAAATATAACATGAGGCGGCGGCTCTTCCAGTGTTTTCAGCAATGCGTTAAAGGCTTCGGTTGTCAGCATATGCGCTTCATCGATAATATAAAATCGGGTTTTGCCGATACCGGAAGATACACGCGCGCGGTCGCGCAAGTCGCGTATTTCATCGATGCCGCGGTTTGAGGCGGCGTCTATTTCAAATACATCGGTAGACATGCCTTCGGTTATTTCGCGGCAAGATATGCACGTATTGCACGGCTCCCCGTTCTGAGGATTTTGGCAATTCACAATTTTAGCCAACAGCCGCGCCGAAGAAGTTTTACCCGTTCCGCGGGGGCCGCAGAATAAATATGCGTGAGCCAGCCTATTTGCTGTCAAGGCTTTGCGTAATGTTTGCGAAATGGAATCTTGCCCGATAAGTTCGTTGAAGGTTTGAGAGCGCCATTTACGGTATAGTGTTTGGGATTGTTCTGCCATATCCGGATCCCTGCTTCCTCGGAGACGCTGCGCCGCTATATTTTTAAATTTCCCTAAAAAGAGAGAGCCGGCCCCATCAACACACCCCACGCCACCTATGAAGCGCAAACTTGAATTGGCCGCGGCGCTCAGAGGGTCTACCTTACCGCTGCTGCTTCCGCCCTGACGGGGTTCGATAGTTTCTGTCGCGCGGGATCCAAACCGCAAAACTTCATTGATGGCGCTGGGAGTATTGACATATATGCCCGCTCTTTCCAAATTGCCACTAAGAT
>JAKAOI010000302.1 GCA_021812265.1 Chloroflexota bacterium
AATAACCAATGAGCGACAATTTACCAATTCCAGCGTTAATTCGGTTTGAAGAGGCACGACATACAGATGAGCAGGGTGAATATTGGACAGCCCGCGAACTGCAAACATTGCTGGGATACAAGTCTTGGCAAAATTTTGAGAAAACGGCTATCAAAGAAGCAATGGACGTATGCAGGAAAGAAGGACCGGACGCAATAGAGAGAAATTTTAACGATATCGTTAAAATTTCCCCAGGAGAGTCACCAAGGGGACGCAAGGGAGCCGATTACCGGTTAACCCGCCATGCCGGCTATCTTATCGCCATGTCAGCCGATGGCACAAAAACAGAAGTGGCATTGGCAAAGATTTATTTTGCGGTGCAAGTTGAGCAAATGGAATTACTCACACAATTTGAAGAGGAGCTGCTCAGATTAAAGGCGATGCCCGAACTGCTGGAGCAAGATAAGCAATTGGCTATCTTAGCGCGTTCAGCAGGCATCATTACTGATCTGGAGTTTGCCGCGTTCTGGAATGCCGGCTATCTTGGCTTGTACCATGAAGTAGCAAAGCAGATCCGCCAGCGAAAGGGCATCACGGCAAAGCAAGATATTGGCGATCATAGCGGCTCCGATGAAATAGCCGCTCTGATCTTCAAGGCATCATTGGCTAGGCAACTCATAAAACAGAAGGGCATCACCACCAAAGATGGAGCCATTGCAACGCATTTTGAAGCAGGTGAAAGAGTACGCCAAACTTTGGAAGACGCCAAGTTGCCAACGCCTGAGCATCTAGCAACGCCGGTAAAGAGCTATGCGCAATTGCTGAAAGAGCAAAAGATACGGCTGCGGTTAGAGCTGGAAGATTCACTGGGATTGTGGGCACAATTGGAAAATAAGTCGGTCGAGGAATAGCCCAGGTAATTGCTTTCTTGCGCGATCTCTGGCAGCGAGCAACAGCCGGCAAAGTACCGGAAAAAAAAATTTATTTTAGCCCATGATATGCGCAAAGAGCCGGATGGCGGCTTATTCAGCGAACATGATTCAAAACAACTTGCTATGCCTGATGAACGAGAAGACAACACATAGAACAACGAGTAAAGCTTGCCAGGGCAGCAATAGTCAGACTTCCTATCACCTTGCTGACACCAACAAAAGGCCAGCGTGTAGCGGCTGTTGTAGTCAACCTGCCCCTCAATAAGGCGAAGTGAGGGAATAGTTTTCTATTCGTTCATATACTATCTATATGAAATAGGAAAGGAGGTAGTCATGATGGCTACCACCTCGGAAAGAAGAATGGACTATGAATATCGACGATCATCAAGAGATTTCAGTCCAAGAAGAAACCGCAATAGATCAGCGTATCATTCCCTTTGAAGGTGATGACTTAGCAGCAGCAATAGTACAAAACGGAACAATTTATATCTCAATTCCAGGATTGTGCAGAGCATTAGGAATGAATGTACAGGCACAAACTCGACGCATCTCACGTACAAGATCATTAGCAAAAGGGCTACGTCAGATTTTCATTCAGACATCACAAAAGGGTAGTACACGCCTTACTTATTGCTTACGACTAGATCGTGTTGCCTTATGGCTTGCTGGCATTGAAACAGATCGCTTAAAACCCCAATTTCAAGCAAAAATTGAAGCATATCAGGATGATTTGGCAGAGGTAGCAACAGTAATATTTTTCCAGCATATGGGCATAGCGCCACAAGCCAATACACAAACGGTTATCGAATATGAAGCCTTGCGTGATATCTTAAGGCTCATGGTTGATCACCTGTCGGCGCTTGCGCAAATGCCGGCGCAGCTCGATCAAGTCATAAGCATGCTCGGCGCTCTTACAAAACAACAGACAATAACAGCATCAGCTGTAAGCGGGTTAACATCACACTTGACGCCTGCACAAAAAAGCGAAGTAGCCAACGCCGTGAATATTATTGTCAAGGATAGCGCTAATAAACCAGGACAGTTAAATCACGCTCAGGTATATGGAGCGTTGCGCAAACATTTCAATGTAGCAAAATATGATGAAATACCAATAGCCCAATTTGAACAGGTAATTGCTTTCTTGCGCGATCTCTGGCAGCGAGCAACAGCCGGCAAAGTACCGGAACAAAAAAATTTATTTTAGCCCGTGATATGCGCAAAGAGCCGGATGGCGGCTTATTCAGCGAACATGATTCAGAACAACTTGCTACGCCTGATGAACGAGAAGACAACACATAGAACAACGAGTAAAACTTGCCAAGGCAGCAATAGTCAGACTTCCTATCGCCTTGTTGGTGTCAACAAAATGATAGCGCCGCCCTTTTGGGGCCGGTGAGGATTGAAATGAACTAGACAATTTGTTAAATATTTGGTATACTCTTTTTCAGAAGGACTGACTGGCAGGTATTTGCCAGTTTTTTGAGGAAGGAAGAAATCTTGCCGTACTTATACGGCTTTGAGGGATAGTTTGTGCCCTCTGAAAGAGAGTTAAACATGGCAGAAGTGCATTTAACGCACATCTACAAACGGTTTGGCGATGTAGAGGTCGTCAAAGACGCCAATCTTGAGGTTCAAGATGGCGAGTTTCTGGTTTTAGTCGGGCCTTCCGGCTGTGGTAAAACAACCCTTCTTCGCATGATTGCTGGCTTGGAAGAAATTTCTTCCGGTGAATTGCGCATCGGTGACCGAGTGGTCAATGATATTCCCCCCAAAGATAGAGATATCGCAATGGTTTTCCAAAATTATGCGCTCTATCCGCACATGACCGTTTATGATAATATCGCATGTACCCTGCGCTGGCGCAACGCCCCCAAACAGGAGATCGATCCGCGCGTGCGCGAGGCCGCAGAAATTCTTGAACTGACTCCATACTTAAAGCGCAAGCCCAGAGCGCTTTCAGGCGGGCAGCGGCAGCGTGTTGCGCTTGCGCGCGCAATTGTCCGTGAACCTAAAGTTTTTTTGATGGATGAGCCGCTCTCCAATTTAGACGCGCGCCTTCGTGTGCAAACGCGCGCCGAAATCAGCAAACTGCACCAGCGGTTCCGCAGAACCACTATTTATGTTACCCATGACCAAACCGAGGCGATGACAATGGGTGACAGAATTGCAGTGGTAAACAATGGTGTCATTCAACAGATTGGCTCCCCGCAAGATTTATACACAAAACCGGTAAATTTGTTTGTAGCAACATTTATCGGCTCGCCTTCCATGAATATTTTCCGGCAGGCCACACTTACAAAAACTGCCTCAGGCGCTTTAACGATAAACACTGACACATCCGCGCTCGAACTGCCGGTGCAATTAAGCCAATTGCTGGCGAGTTATACGCAAAAATCGATAACATTTGGTGTAAGACCGGAAGATCTTGAGTTAACTTCGGAAACTACCGGCGCATTGAAAACAACGGTAGAGGTTGTGGAAAACTTAGGCAGTGAAAAACTGTTGTACACCAAAGCCGGCGCAACCCAATTGCTGATCCGCGTTGGCCCCTCGGTTACCGCAGGAATCGGCGATACGCTCTATGTAAAACCGAAAATGGAAAATCTGCACTTCTTTGACGGCGAAACCAGTAAATCACTGCTGTATAGCAATGATGGCGCCGCCGTTCCTGCGCGTTAGCGGCTAAACTTTTTTCAAAAATAATACACCCAAGAAACAGCGTTCTTGGGTGTATATCTTATTTTCTGCAAGGTTGATTGCCTGATTTTAGGAAAAAAAATACCTAAACCAGCCACCCGCCCCGCGCTATAAAAACAATAAATAGCGCTTGCATTCCCCACCCAAACATCATGAAAAATTCACCGAACCATTTGCGCCGGCTCATCGCTTTGCCAACCA
>JAKAOI010000303.1 GCA_021812265.1 Chloroflexota bacterium
TAAATCGCAAGACTTTAAGTTATCCATTGGGTTTTCTGTTTCTTTTTTACAGCAGGCAGAAAAATGGGATCCTGTTTTATTGGATATGTTTAAAGAATTGGTTGCGGAACCGAATGTAGAATTAATCGGCGTAGAGCCATATCATAATTTTTTGTTTCTGGCTGATATGAAGGCTTTTATTGAACGTATGCGCTGGATGCGGCTGGAAATGAAGCGGATTTTTGGCAAAGAGCCAATAATAACTGACACGACTGAGATGTGCATGTCTTCATCAATTTATGACGCTTTAGATTCCGCAGGTTTTCAGGGCGCAGTGATGGACGGCCGCGAATGGACAATGGGATGGAGAGAGACAACGCATCTCTATCACTATGATGGAAATCTTCGACTGTTTACCCGCCATCTGAAATTGAGTGATGATGTGGGGTACCGCTATTCTAATAAGTCGTGGGAAGGTTATCCGCTATTTGCCGATACCTATGCGAAATGGCTGCGAGAATCTTGGGGTGATTTTACTTTTATTGGCTGGGATTATGAAACTTTTGGAGAACACCACTGGGCCGATTCAGGTATTTTTGAGTTTTTAGAGGCTTTGCCATTGGCGTGCGCCCAGCAAGGTGTACGGTTTGCGCTGCCCAGTGAGCTTTTGCATACATATAAAAAAGACGCCGCATATCTGCCTTTGCCGATTTTTCCTACAACGTGGGCTGGCTCCGGCGGAATGGAGTTTTTTATGGGCAACGCTGCGCAACAGGCAATATTCCAATTGATGCTGCATTGCTATTCGGTTGCTCAGTTAACCGAAAATCCCGAATTGTTGGATATTGCATTGTGGCTGCTGCAATCAGATAATTTGCATCTTATTCAGTGGTTTGGCCGTGGTGGTTCCGAAGCAGAGGTTTCCGCTTATTTTACCCCTAAAGAGTGGTGGCGTTTAGGCCCTAATTCGATTATTGTGGAGCAGCAGCGAGTATATTATAACGCATTACATGCAATGGAATATTATTTGCCAACACGGCAGAAGACCGTTAAAAGGGTGGTTCCACCGGCAAATATTCAGGAGCAGGGAATAGAAATGCGTTATTAATGTTCGCTGCAAAATAACGCAAAAAATACCCTTGAGGAAACCGATACGATATCCGATTACGGTATCCTATATAGGGGTATTTTTTGCGTCTGGCAAAGTTATACAGCGTCACGCACAGCTTTTGCCTCCGCAGCTCTAGTTTGATCGCTTTGTTGTTTGTAAGAGTACAAATATAATATTTGAAAGATGTATTGGAAATGCGCTCAATGTAGGAGTGATTGGAAAAGAAAGAGGTTTTTGTTTATGTCACAATCAAATGGTATGCGCGACTTGGATCATATTCATACGCCATCATGGCGGATTTTTCGTATTATGAGTGAGTTTGTGGAAGGGTTTTCATTTTTGGCGGAAGTGCAGGAGGAAAAAAGCGCAACTTTTTTTGGGTCATCTCGGCTTGCTCAAGATGACCCTTATTGCCAAAAAGCGTATGATTTGGCGCGTGGGTTATGCCAAAAAGGGTTTACCGTTGTAACCGGAGGCGGCCCCGGAATTATGGAAGCGGCAAATCATGGCGCTTTTGACGAACATGGGATTTCGGTAGGGTTAAATATTCAATTGCCGCATGAACAAGAAACAAATCCCTACGTAACCCAGTCACTAACGTTTCGCTATTTTTTCAGCCGCAAAGTTATGCTGGATTACAGCGCCGACGCATATATCTTTTTTCCGGGCGGATTTGGCACGCTGGATGAATTTTTTGAACTGATAACGCTGGTTCAAACGAAGAAAAATGATCATGAACCGCCGATAGTTTTGGTTGGGTCCGATTTTTGGACACCATTGCTGCAATGGATGCGACAGGATATGTTGGAGACACGAAAAACCATCAGCCCCGAAGATATGTCGATTTGGCTGTTATCGGATGATATCCCCGAAATTATCACGTATATTGAATCGAAACAGCAGCACGACGCTGCTAAAAAGAAGGGTGGCACATACAATTCAGCGCTGAAATAACGCTGTTTGTTATTTGGGTTTGCTGTGGCAAATTCTTGGTTTTTCCTACATAGTATGTGTGAAAATATGCCACCAAGATACATATGCTCTTGACACGACGACGATTCTGTTTGTATACTAAAAGGGAGCGCTGAACATGTAAGTGCATGCGCTTAAACGGGGTGTAGCGCAGTCTGGTAGCGCACCAGTATGGGGTACTGGTGGTCGGAGGTTCAAATCCTCTCACCCCGACCGGTTGTATTAATCTGCGTCACAGCTAGGTTTGTGGCGGTTTTTTGTTGTCATCAAAACCACAAAATCTTATTTTAATCCTGTCCAAACTTCAATACATTTCTATCATTAGCAAGGCAGTTAACAGCAACGTTGGATCTAGCATACATAGGAAAGTAAACGAACATCATTAATACCGGCTTTTGCGCTAATTCTTTCAACTGCTTGATCTAGCCAACTACATTTTTGAGCAGAACCGTATCATCTCCTATGCGTCATGAGACAAACGCATGCAGCGTGTTCGCCGCAAGGCCAGCGCGTAGCGGCTCTTGTAGTCAGCCCGCCTTTTAATAAGGCGAAGTGAGAGAATAGTTTTCTATTCTTTCATATACTATAATGAGCATAGAAGCTTCATGTTTCAACGCATATTGAAAGGCCAATATGATGGTTCAAGCGCAACATTCACATAATCAATATCCCGATACGCATAAACATACTGCCACACAATTAAAATACGTTTTTATAATTACTGCCGTTTTATTGCTGGCAGAGTTTTTGGGCGGACTGATATCACATTCTTTAGCGCTGCTTTCAGACGCCGGCCATGCGTTTACAGATTTTTTTGCTATTGGTTTGGCGTGGTTTGCGGCTATTCAAGCGCAAAAAAAATCGGATCGACAAAACACTTTTGGCTATTATCGCGCAGGAATTATCGCGGCTTTTCTTAACGCTGTTTTGTTATTACTTATTGTTGGCTGGATTGGATTTGAAGCGTTTCAGCGATTTCATCGGCCTGAAAATATATCCTTGCCGGCGCTCTTTTTTTCTGCCTCTCTCGGTGTTTTGCTGAATATATTGAATACGTGGATTTTGCATCGAAACGGCCATGATAATTTGAATATCCGCGCCGCGGCGTTGCATGCATTGGGGGATGTTGGCGCCTCTGCAGGAGTGTTGCTTAGTGGTTTTGTGCTGCTTTTTACCGGCTGGCAATACGCCGATCCGCTGGCTTCTTTGGTTGTTGCGCTTCTTATAGCCAAAAGCGCGTGGTCTTTGCTGCGCACAACCATTGATATTTTAATGGAAGCAACCCCAAAAGATGTAAACGCACAGCAAATTGCCGGTGAAATAACCGATGTGCAAGGTGTGACAAAAGTTCACGATTTGCATATCTGGTCGCTGGATAGCGGCACTCGTATGCTTTCTGCGCATGTGCAAATTCACGAAAATAAACCGATTGAGGATTGTGATAAACTTATCAATAATATTCATACTATGTTATGCGATCGCTATAATATTACCCATACAACTATTCAAATTGAAAAAAACTGCTGCGAAAAAGATCCGCAATTGTATTGCGATCCACCGAGCCATGCGCACACATGAAAAAGGCAGGAGAAATGGATTCTGAATTATCGGCTGCCGAAACTGAATTGCCGTTTATCAGTATTATTATTCCGGTATATAACCGTTCGGAACAAATTGCGCGCTTGCTTAGGACACTTGTTCAGCAACAATATGCGCGTCGTAAATTTGAAAAGAT
>JAKAOI010000004.1 GCA_021812265.1 Chloroflexota bacterium
TCCGATCTCCCAATGGCTGGAATTCGAGAATGATCCGGAAAATAAAATTGTTCGGCCGCTGCAAATTTATACCGGTTACGCTCAGCGTGACGTTCCGGCTAAATAAACTGGTTTTAACGAACACACGCTTGCAGGGATTTGGTATACTCGCCAAATCCCTTTTTTTATAGCAAAGGAATTATATGAGACTATCTCGATTATTATCGGTTTTGGCGTTGGTGGTATTATTTTGCGCGTCTTGCGCTGCTCCAAATTCTACTCAAGCGCCGGTGATCTCTCAGCGCGCGGCGATGTGGATTCCGGCGGTAAAAACATCTTGGCAAATTCAATTAAGCGCACTGCCTATTGCGCCATTTGCGTTTGCAGAAGTATATGATATCGATGGTTTTGACGCTTCTGCGCATTTAGTGGCGCAATTGCACGCACAGCATATTCATGTTTTTTGCTATATTGATGTGGGAAGCTGGGAAAATTTTCGCCCCGACGCCGGCAGTTTTCCTGCGCAATTGTTGGGAAAAACATTAGATGGCTACCCGGACGAACGTTGGTTGGATATTCGGCAGATTGCCGCGCTGGCTCCAATTATTACGGCGCGGATGCGTATGTGCAAAAATAAAGGTTTCGACGCCATCGATCCCGATAATGTTAATGGTTATGAAAATGATACGGGATTTCCGCTGACGGCGCAGGAACAAATACAATTTAATTTGTTTATAGCGCAAACAGCGCACACGTTTGGGCTTTCCGTGGGATTGAAAAATGATATCGATCAAATCCCAGTGTTACTGCCAAATTTTGATTGGGCTTTAAATGAACAATGCTTTGAATATCAGGAATGTTCTAAGTTGCTGCCATTTACAAATGCCGGCAAAGCGGTTTTTGAAATTGAATATAATCTAAAGCCAAATCAATTTTGCAGCCAAGCAAACGCGCTGAATTTTAACTCGCTCTATAAAAATGTGAGTTTAGATGCGTTTAGTGTTTCATGCCGATAAACTATATGCATGTTGTTACCCTACCATACCTACCATTTATGTCGGCGGATACTATGCAAAAAGTTTAAGTTCTTGACGCCACTGCGAATTGCCGTACAATAAAAATTAAATATATTTCAGGCTTACTCTCTCGGCAGGTTTGCTAGAAGAAGGTACAGAAGGATGATCTGCAAAAATTGCGGTTTCACGAATGCACAAGACGCGCGCAGCTGCGCTCATTGCGGTATGCCGCTCATCAGTTCCAATCAACTGATATCAAAAGCGCCCAGCCGGCCCAGAATGGCTCCGTTGGATCCGCAAAATAATCCGGCCGGAGAGAATGCGCCCGGTGACAATAATTCTTATAATAGTAACCGGCGCGCTCCAAATATTGAGGCGAATATTCCGCCGGCGGGGCAACAGCCGCCGCAACAAAATAGCAATTCATCGGCTCCGCTGCGCCGGTCTGGCCCTATTCATCCTTCGGCGCCAAACAATATTTCCACGCAGCGCTCTAACGCAGGGTATCCGTTTACAACACCGACACAGCAAACGCCAACTCCGCAGCAATTTGTTCGCCCGCCCAGCCAGCCACAGCATCGTTCAGGGCCGGTATATCCTGCTTCACAGCCTGCGTCAGAGCCTAATAACCGGCTGCCTGCCCCATATCGGCCGAATATGCCGAATATACCAAATGTATCAAATAATCCCGGATCGCCGTCTTTTGGCGCAAGTTCTATGCAGCCTTCCCGGCAATTTCGCTCTATGCAGCAGGGACAATCCGGTCAATGGGATTTATTTGAGGATGTCAGCAGTTTATCCGGGCAGTGGAACATGCAGCAATTTCGGAATACTGGTTTTGGAGAAGGAAGTGTTATTCGCAATGGCTTAATTCGTGTCTTAGGTGTGTACGAACCAATACGAAAAATTACGACGTCATCCACCGTTCAGCGCTGGATGGCGGTAGATATGAGCCGAGGCGGCGATCGCATCATTCTTGCGCGTATTCCATTAAATGATATGAACGCAATAGAAGCCGATTTTTCTCGCGAAATGATCTCTAATAAACTGCGAGATATTAGTGAACACCCGAATGTACAAAAATATATAGATTCTTTTATCGATCAACAGGCAATCTATTTTGTATTTGAAGCAATAGAAGGCAGATGGCTGAGTGATCGTGTGGAAGAATTAGGGACCATAAGTGAACAAGCAGCTAAAAAATTACTTGGGCAAGTTTTAGATGTATGTGAATTTTTAGAGAACCAAAGGCCATCTGTACCGCATGGCGAAATTTCTCCCGATTCGTTGTTGTTATCAGAGAATGAAGAGAAAATATATGTGTGCAATTGGTCTATCCCGCTGTTAGCGCAGACCTTGAATGTAAAACTTCCCAGTAAACCAGCGCTGATAAAAAACTTTTCACCGCCGGAAGCGGAAGCTGATGAGCCTAAAATTGCGAATGACTTATATGCCGCCGCCGCTTCATTTTATTACGCTATGACTAACGCCAGTATGTCGGTTTATCGTTCCGGGCTATTTCAGCCACTTCATCAGCTCAACCCTGCAGTTAGCGCATCAATGGATCGTTTTATTAATAAATCGCTTAGGGTTTCACCGGCGCAGCGCTATATCGATACTGAAGATATGCGCATTGCGCTGGAAAAAACTGACCACAGACCGCAAAAGAAAGTGAAAGACGCTCAAAGCTCAGCCGGCGGTATGTCGATTATCATAACTACAATTGTGTCGCTTATTATTATTACCACATTGATCACCGGCCTTATTATTCATTCGCAATTTTCATCGTCTTTTATTGCGGCAACTCCGCAGCCTTCGCCAACTGTTAATCCTACCGCTGTTGCATTAACGCAGGAAGGTTTGGGCATAAGCGAGGGCCAAACGGCGTTTTATATTTCCGACACATCGGTGTATAAACTCACACCACAGCAAATCGTTGCGCAAGCTTCGTCCGGAACCGCTATACCGGCGGCGGCTGTTGCAGAAGCGCAAACAATGATCGGCGCGCAATATTACGCTAAAGGCGATTACGCCAACGCCGTCATCTATTTTGCCGACGCCACGAAAACAGATCCCAGCAACCCCGAAGCCGCTATTTACCTGGCCAATGCGCAAATTATGGCTGGCAGCCACACAAATTTTATTACTCTTGCAGTGGCCAGCAGTTTCAGTGGGCAAGATCTTCCGTCGACATTGCAAATTTTGCGCGGCATATCGATTGCGCAAAATGAAATCAATTCCAGCGATGTGTATCCCGGGAAAGTAAAAATTGCTATTGCCAGTGTTGGGGCTGATGGCGCCGGCGCAGTTCCTGTTGCATCATACCTTGTGAATATGGTGCAAAACGGCAACGCCGACCATGTTGTTGGAGTTATTACATGGGCGCCAAATAACTTAAACGCAAATTCGGCAGTGTTAATTCAACAGGCGGCAAATATCCTTACTTCTGCGCAAATTCCCATTATTGCGCCTGAAAGTGTTACCGATTCTATAGGCGGAACGCCGTATTTCTACACCATAACGGCTTCGGTAGCTGATCAAATGACTGCTATGGCGCAATTCATCTTGCAAAAATTCCGGCCGTTTTCCATTGAGCTTGCTGTAGACCCATCTAATGCGAGAAACCAAGAAGCGGCGTTTATTATGAGCAAAGTTCTTAGCAGCATTCCGAATGGACCCAATGTGCACACAGATAATATTTCACTGCAAAGCAGCGCGTCTTTTATCACCGCCGCAAAAGATACGGGCATATATGGATCCGGCGCGGTGATTGTAATAGGCAGTGACCAAGATACAATTGCTATGAACAAAGCGTTGATATCTTTTGGCTTAAATACCCCCATTCTTGCTGGGCCAATGGCGGATTCTCCGGCGTTGCTTGGGCAAGGCAGCTCTGCTATGGCGCAGTATGCGCTGCAGCATGCGTCTCAGATGAGCAATATTTATACGCTAAGCCTGGCCGATCCATCAGTTTGGAGCTATTTAAATCAGCAGCCTCCTCAGTTTTTTCAAAAGTTTTATGCAACTTTTTCAACGCAAACCAATGTTATTAACGCAGATCAAAACGCGATTTTATCTTATGACTCGATGTATTTAATAACGACATCGTTAGTAAATTCAAATGGATGGACAAATAAAATCATTCCTTCCGCGCAATCACTTCGCGACTCGTTGGATAATGTTACGCCCAGCCAGCCATTTAACGGAATCAGCGGGGTTATTGCTTTTGATAGTCAAGGTACAATTGTTCATCGCGCTATGGAAATTTTAAATCTGCAAGTCAGTCAAAATTCGGTGAATAGCAGCGGGCAACATAACTTGGTTTGGCAGATTGTTTCCATTGTGAATGGCGCCAATGCGATTTGCGCTACTTCTGCGCAGCAAAATTCCTGCGCGCCTATTTAAAATTGGAATCAAACTTGCAGAAAAGAACATCGTGTATACGTGGTATTTGGCGCTTGGCGCAGTCATATGAAACGCTATTGACACCAATTGCCGTTTCGCGCCAAAATAAGTAGATACGGAAAAATACCGTTTAGTCCCCTAAAACAGACCTTTTCTTGGTTTTTAGGGGATAGCGCCCACACCAAACAAAAAAATAGTTCTCACACATATAAAATCCTGCTGAAGTTGGTTTTTATTATGATACAATATACTAACGCTGATTATCTGTCCAAGCTATGTTTGGCAGTTTAAGGAGAGACGCTTTTCATGTCTTATAATGAGTTTTTTTTCCATTTAGCCGACAATGACGATGAAGATGAAGACGAGTCGGTTTATGTTGAACATATTGATATGGAAGATTTAAATGACTCTATTGATAACAATACAGTAAATAAAAATTCAGAACCCAAATTTGCGGAAATTCTGCCAATTATCCCCTTAAAAGGTGTTGTAGTGTTTCCTTTTGCCGTAACTCCGCTGGCGGTTGGGCAAGAGCGCTCTATTGCGCTGATAGAAGACGCTATGCGTTCCGATAAAATAATTGGATTGGTTGCGCAAAAAGATCCCGATTTAGAGCAAGGCGGTCCGGATGATACATTTCGCGTGGGCGCTGTTGCGCGTATTGCTCGGCTGATTCGGCTGCCTGACGGCAATTTACAGATTATGGCCCAAGGATTAGAGCGTATTGTTATTGATGAATATGTGCAAGAAACTCCCTATTTAAAAGCAAAAACGCATGTTTCCAAAGAATTAGTGGAAAATGATATTGAAACCGAAGCGCTGAAGCGCAGCGCCGTCGATCTCTTTCAGAAGATGGTTGGTTTGGTGCAATATCTTTCCGAAGAGCTGGCAATGGCAATTATTAATTTGGAGGATCCTCGCCAGATAGTTTATTTTATTGCCTCTACCGTAAAAATGGATCTCCATTTCCGGCAAGAACTGTTGGAGATGGATTCTGTCCGCGCAAAATTAGAAAAAGTTATTCAGTTTTTAAATAAAGAATTGGAAATTCTTGAGCTTGGTAAAAAATTGCAAAATCAAGCGCAAGACGAAATGACGAAAGCGCAGCGGGAGTATTATCTGCGTGAACAGATAAAAGCTATTCAAAAAGAACTGGGAGAAGAAAGCGACGACGCCGCCGCAATCAATGAACTTCGCTCACGCATTCAAAAAGCCGGTTTATCTGAATCTGCTTTAAAAGAAGCGAATCGGGAATTATCTCGGTTAGAAAAAATATCTGCCGCGTCACCCGAATATTCCGTTATCAGAACTTATCTGGAGATGATTGTATCTCTGCCATGGAACCAAATGAGCGAAAGCGTTATCGATATTCAGCGATCCCGCGAGACCTTGGATCATGATCATTATGATCTGGAAAAAATTAAGGATCGAATCCTTGAATATTTGGCTGTGAGAAAACTCCGTGAAGAACGATTTAACGAAAACGGCGAGGGAAGCAGCCAAATGCATGAACCGGTGCTGTGCTTTGTTGGGCCTCCGGGGGTTGGCAAAACCTCTCTTGGGCAATCTATAGCGCGGTCGCTGAACAGAAAATTTGTGCGCTTATCGCTTGGCGGTATTCGCGATGAAGCTGAAATTCGCGGCCATCGCAGAACATATATTGGCGCAATGCCGGGCAATATTCTGCAGTCTTTGCGCCGCATTGGGGTGCGAAACCCTGTGTTTATGCTGGATGAAGTTGATAAACTTGGCGCAGATTGGCGCGGAGATCCTTCTTCTGCGCTGTTGGAAGTGCTGGATCCTGAGCAGAATTTTAGTTTTCGCGATAATTATTTAGATTTGCCTTTTGATTTGTCTCAAATTATGTTTATTGCTACGGCTAATGAAATGGAGCGTATTCCGCCGGCGCTGCTCGATAGAATGGAAGTAATCAGTTTATCGGGATATACTGAAGAGCAAAAAGTACACATTGCCAGAACGTATCTGCTGCCTAAGCAATTAAAGGCCGCCGCGTTGCTGCCCGAAGAGTTGATTGTAAGCGATGACGCAATTCAACACATAATCAGAGAATATACACGAGAAGCCGGAGTGCGCAATTTAGAGCGTAAAATTGCAGATGTGTGCCGCAAGGCAACAAAAGCAATTGCCGCCGGCTCCGCTAAATCGATGAATGTTACAAAAGATTCACTGTATGAACTGTTAGGCAGGCCAATAGCCCCGGATGAGACATTTGAAAGGATTGACAGACCGGGAGTTGCCGCCGGTTTATCAGTTACTCCGTATGGCGGCGATGTACTGTTTGTTGAGGCGGCTATGATGCCGAGCGCCGAAGAACAGTTAGTTTTAACCGGGCAACTTGGCAATGTTATGAAAGAATCTGCCCAAACTGCGCTGACGTATGTCCGATCAAACGCAGCTGAATTTGGGATAGATCCGCATGTGTTTCGCGGCATGAGTGTGCATATTCATGTGCCGGCAGGGGCTACACCAAAGGATGGTCCGTCGGCGGGGGTAACCATTGCTACCGCAATTGTATCACTGGTAAAAGGGCAAAAGGTGCGATGGGATGTGGCAATGACTGGCGAAATATCGCTGCGGGGCAAGGCGCTGCCAATCGGCGGGCTGCGCGATAAAGCGTTGGCGGCGCATCGTTTAGGCATTCATACAGTTATATTTCCCAAAGGCAATGAAATGGATTTGGATGATTTTCCGCAAGACTTGAAGCAGGAGATGCAATTTCTTCCCGTGAGTGACGTAAGTGAAGTAATTGCTATTGCTCTAGCGGAACCGGAATAATGCGCATGTTTTTCAAATCGATTCAGTGACACGCGCGCGGCGCAGTTTGAATGGTGTATCGTATTGAAGAGCAAAAAAGAAGCGGAGTAAAACACTCTGCTTCTTCTTTTTTATATATTTGTAAGACGGTATTCGCGAGCTAATCCACTATAGGCACAAATGCAAATTTTGTGCCTTTCTGCGAACCCGTCTGAGTAAACGATTCATGTAATATTCCGGAAACATTGGGCTGTTTCCAGCTAAGTTGCTCTACCTTTTCGCGTATAGACGCAAGTTGAGCGTGAATTGCCTGTCGAGTTTGCTGTTGTTGTCTAGCTATTTCCGATGGTCGTTTCCCTTCTACAAGCGCAGCGCAGATATCTCGCTGTCGTTGTGTAAGTGTTTGCCCCAGCAATTCCAGCGCTTTTTGAGCCAGAGAAATGGTTTCACCCGTCTTGGTAGACTTACGATACACATCTAAATCTGGTTGATGAAATATCCAGCGATCGGCAATACGTATCCCCGGAATTTTTTCATTTTCTACAAGGCGCATAAAATGCCAGTAACTCATGTTGAGGTATTTCGCGGCTTCACGTGTTGTCATGAAGCTGTTCAGAGGGATAAAAGAGGGCGCGGTCAGGTTGTCTGAATTCAATGCCATTGAGATCTCCTCTCCTCGGCAATGGAGTCCGCCATGCGTATGCAGGGCGTAAAACGTCGCTCCGCAGCGTTGTTTCAATTATACTATACCATATATTAGTTCATTAATCAATCGTTACGCTTGGAATATTTGCTCAAAACACAAGAATATGGTGTGTTTTACCAAAAAAATCAGAACAAATGGCCATTTGTTCCTGCCCCATTTTTCTTATTTAAGACTTTTGCTTAGAGCAGAAGTGTATGTTTTGCATATCTGAAACAGCGGGAGGCTGGGGATACTCCCAAAACTCTGTATAAGGGGCGCGCTGCCCTTTGTACACTCCCAATGTTATAGGCGGGCAGTTTTTATGTATGAGCTGGTAGCCGGATGGCGCGCAGCGCTTGAACAGCTCCAACACAGGTGAACTCGGCCAGCATCGGCAGAACTCTTGCTGCCGCTACTGCAGCTGCGGCTCCAATAACCATGGATGGGGCCGCGCCGGAAGCAAATAGCAGCAGCGCAATAGTTCCTTCGCGGAAGCCTAACCCGCTGGGAGTAATAAAGCTAAGGAAGCCAATAGCCCAACCGATTGCGTAAATGCCCATAAATACCGGCAGCATTTCCCATGAATGTATAGTAAACCCTATGGCATACAGCGCAATGGTGAATCCGGTTCCCACAGTCAGCCAGCTTGCCAGCCACATCAACAGCACAGGAATAATATCTTGAAAACGCAACGTTATCGGCGCTATTTCACGTTTTAGCAGTTTGCCGGCATATATAAATATTTTGTTCATAGTTTGCGGGCGCAGCCCAAACAGCAGTATAGGCAACCCTACAATCAGCAGAACTGCTGCAATAGATCTAATATATGTGTTAAAAGCGCCTAAATGATTTGTGTGCGGCCAAAGCGGTAAGGTTATAATAAAGAAAAAAATTGCGCCGGCAATTTTTGTTGCCAGTTCTACCGTCATACTGATGAACGTTTTTGTTTTGGGGGAGCCTTCACGCTCGGCGTATACAACACGCGACGCCACATGCCACACATTCCCGGGGATATAGCGCACTAATTCCGCGGTAAGGTATACATATTCTGCAGTAAAAAGCGGCAGATGAACTTCTAAGCGGCGCAGAATAGCGCGCCAGATTGCGGCAAATGAAAGCTCTTGCGCAACATACAATAAAAACGCCGCAAAAAGCAGCGGCCAGCTTATGCGCCATGGAAAACGCAGCGCGCTGCCCCAGCCCGAAACAAATGCGCGAATAATAAAATACGCCAGCGCAAGTAGAAGCGCTGCCTGCGCGAAGCGTTTCAGCCATTGGCTGCGCAGCAGCGCCAGTACTTTTGATTGCTGAAATACGCTCAATTCAATTCCTGCCTAACGCTATACTCTTCTTCGGAGCGGAAATTGAAATGGCGTATCATCTCGCTTTGTAAACCAGTCAGCACAAATTGTGCTCCGACGATCATTAATATAATACCCAAAAACAAGATGGGATGATTTTTAATCGGGTCGTTGGTTACAAACTTATTGATAACTACCCAAAGATCGATGCCAAATCCTGTCAGAAAAGATAGAATACCAATTGGCCCAAATAGCCGCAACGGAGTGCGTAAATAACTCGTTAAAAATAAAACCGTCATTAAATCCAAGAATCCGCGTAAAAATCTGCGGGCGCCAAACTTCGATTTACCGAATTGCCGGGGATGATGTGTGACTTTCACCTCTGTTACCGAAAATCCGCGGCCTTTGGCCAGAACCGGAATAAAACGATGCAATTCGCCGTATAGTTTCAGTTCTTCTATTAATTCGCGCCGATATGCTTTAAAGCCGCAATTCATATCGTGCAAATACACGCCGGTGAATTTGCGCACCGCTAAATTAAAGAAAAATGACGGAATGGTTTTAGACGGCGGATCGTGCCGAGGAAATTTCCAACCGGAAACAAGATCGTAGCCTTCATGAATCTTTTGTAAGAAATGCGGTATTTCAGCCGGGTCATCTTGCAAATCGGCGTCCATTGTTAAAATAATTTTTCCGTTAGCGTGAGTGAATCCCGCCAGTAAAGCCGGAGATTTGCCGAAATTTCTGCGGAAACGGATGACTCGCACCCGATAGTCTTCCTTGTGTATAGCTTCTGCGATTTTAAATGAGCGATCCGTACTGCCATCATCAATGAAAATTATTTCAAAAGATTCTCCCACCTTATCCATTGAATCGCAAACTTTGCTGTATAATTCCTGTAAACTGCCTTCTTCATTTAAAAAAGGAATAATAATTGATACAGCGACTGAAGATTTAGGTTGATCTTCCTTTACGATGGAAGATTCAGTCATGGGAATAAATTGATTGAGCGCATGGATAATTTCTTGTTCCATGGACATGCTCCTGATATATACATTGCTGAAGCCGAGCTATACACGCTGGCTTATATGTTTATAACGAATATCTTTGGTCAATAGAAGCGGTTTAGCTGACAATACCCAAAAATCTCAGCAAATTCTCAGAATTTCCCAACCATTTAAACCGAAACATGGTGGCAGTGATATTAACAAACATTTAACATTCATAACACATAATTAACATAGTGGGGTTAGAATCAGTGCGGAACTTCAAATTGAAGTTTTTTTTCAACACTTTTGGAGGAATTATGACACTGAACCAATTCGGCCGCAAATTATTTACTGTTGCCGGCGTTGTAGGGGTTGCTGCGATGATGTTTGTTGCAGCTTGCGGAACCTCTTCTACAGGATCAAACAGCTCATCCGTAAATACTTCTCTTACTGCTTGCCACGTTACCGCGGCAGATCTTACTCTTAGCACTTCTTCCACAACACCGGCGGCTCCGACAGCAGTTACGGGCCTTTCCGGTCAGCAATTAACCATTGACGGTTCTTCGGCGCTTCAGCCATTCTTTGTGGCCGCCGCGAAATATTTCGATCAAGGCCAAGGCACACACACAACAGCTGTTGCTAATGGATCTGGCAATGGATTAAAAGACGTTGAATCTGGCGCAGTACAAATCGGCATGTCGGATTTCTTCTATCAGCAAGACCCCGCTGTTCCCAATCCCTCTACTGTTTTTGCAGACCTTGTGGATCACCAAGTAGCGGTTGTTCCGTTCTCATTAGTCGTCAGCAAAGATATCAGCTCGCAGATTGAGAACCTGACAACACAAGAAATTGTCGATATTTACACCGGCAAAGTTACAAACTGGAGCCAAATTGGCGGACCCAACGAATTAGTTACTGTTATTAATCGCCCGCTGGTTTCCGGCACACGCGCCACATTCCGCAAATATGTGTTAAATGGCGCTACTGAAAGCGCTGGCACAACCTTAACACAAGACACCACCGGCGCGGTTGCCGCTGCTTTAAGCACAACCAACGGCGCTATCGGATATGTTGCTAACGGCTTCGTGTTGAATCCGCAATATTCCAGCTCTATTTTCCCAATCTGCATTAATGGATTTGGCGCAACATCACAAAATATCAATAGCGGAAGCTATTTATATTGGAGCTTTGAGCACGCTTATACCAAAGGCACACCGGCAGCAAACAGCGCAGCGCAGCAATTCTTGAATTATGTTGTAACTGCTCCGGTGCAAAATTCCTTACTGCCTCAGTTAGGTTACTTGCAAGTCAGCAATTTAACACAGGCCGCCCTTGCCACACACCCCGCGCCTACCAACTAATTTAGCAACATAAATCAGTCGGCACGCTCGGAAGAGAATAAAAGAGAAAGGCAGAGAAACAATGATGATTCAGAGTTCTCTCTGCCTTATCGAATGTAAAGATACAGGAGAAATCCTATTATGAGCAAAGCGCAGATTCAACAAGCTGATTCTGCAGCAAGGCTTGCCGGATCAGGCAAATTTTCTTTAAAAAAATTATTTGATGACTCGGCTACCATCTACTTTACTATTTGCGCGCTGATAGTTATTGCAACGTTACTGTTGGTATATGTCAATATTGGCTCTCAAGCCTATCAAACATTTACGCAATGGCATATTTCACTGACAAATTTATTCACCTCAAATAATTGGGACGCAGTCAACAATTTTGGGTTAAAAGCAAACTTTAGCGGAACACTTATGTTAGTTATACTTACGGTGTTTATTTCCGCGCCATTTTCTGTTGGTATGGCTATTTTTATTGCCGAAATTGCGCCAAACTGGATACAGGCTCCCATGCGCGGCGCGGTAGAGTTGTTTCTTGGTATACCATCAGTTATTTTTGGTTTACTTGGCCTTATTGTTGTTGTTCCGTTTGTACGCAATGTTATGAACTCGCTTGCAGGCGCATATCTATACAATGGTTATGGAATTATTGCGGCAATTATTATTGTGACATTTATGGTTCTGCCAACCATCACCACCATTTCAATCGACGCTATTCGCGCTGTGCCTAGGGAAATTCGTGAAGGAAGCTTGGCGCTGGGCGCAACTCGCTGGCAAACCATTCGCAACGCTGTGTTGCCTGCTGCGCTTCCCGGTGTGATGACCGGCGTAATTCTTGGAGTAACCAGAGCGCTTGGTGAAACGGTAGCTGTGGCGTTTGTCATTGGCGGCGCCGAACAATTTCCGTTTACTGTAAACGCAACCGCCCCGTTTATACATTTCAGCAATGGCTCTGACGTGCTGACAACATTGCTGCTGTTTAATTTCAAAGAAGCCACAAATAATACACCGTTATATAGTGTGTTATATACTATCTCATTTATGTTGCTTATTATTTCAGCAATAATGATAGCCATCAGCCGATATTTTGCCTCAAGGAGGGTCTATCGATGAGCAGCATAGCCGAGTCGTTAGTGAAAACCATGGAAAAACAAACACAAGTTCGCGCCGCAAGAAGACAGAGAGCAAAAATAACGAACCAAGTTATGAATGGTGTATTTTGGCTTGTTGCCGCCATTGTACTTTCTGCGCTTCTTTTTGTTTTGGGATATGTTGTGCTGAACGGGTACTCATATGTTACCGTTAAGTTTTTAACCGGAAGTGACTTTGCAACCGGTATTGCGCCGCAATTATTCAATACACTGTATATTACTGTCGGCGCGTTGATTCCTCTTTTTGTCATCGGTGTCAGCGCAGCTATTTATGTGTCAGAATATGCGCGGCAAGGGTGGTTTTTAAATATCTTGCGCTTTGCCTCGGATACATTAACCAGTGTGCCATCCATCGTGATTGGTCTTTTGGGGTTTTTGTTGTTTGTAACTAACTTTGGTAATGGCCCCCGCTGGGGATTTTCGCGGGCAGCGGGAATTTTAGCGCTTACGATATTAAATTTGCCGTGGATGCTGCGCGCAGCAGAGGACGCTTTACGCGCCGTGCCAAAAGATTTCCGCGAGGCCAGTATGGCGCTTGGCGCAAATAAATTTCAAACAGTTACCCGCGCTATATTGCCCGCTGCAATTCCGGGATTGGTTACTGCAACACTGATAGTGGCAGGCCGTATTATCGGCGAAACTGCCGCGCTCATCTATACTTCCGGCGAGGCTGGGCCAACAGCAGGCTGGTTTACTCTTAATCCATTTTTTGCCGGAGATACGCTTTCGGTGCATATATATTCGTTATTTGCTGATAACCCCACTACCGGCGCATACCAAGGCAGACTTGCTACTGCGGTGCTGCTGCTTGTTTTAATTATTGTGATTAACGGCACGGCGCGATTTCTTGGCCAACGGTTACATCAGCGATTTTCAGGTAAAAAAGCGTAAGGAGCTTCATTGTTCATGTCTCAACAAAACTCTTCTCTTAATAATTCACCTTTAACTACTGTTTCCAAAGACGGGGCGATTAAGCGAGTAAATGAAGAACGGCTTTTAACATCGGCTGAAACAGTGACCAAGATGCGCGCGCCGACAGCGCCTTTGAAAATTCAGACCAATACTTTGAATATCTATTATGGCGCAAACCATGCCATAAAAAGTGTTTCAATGCCGATTCCCGAAAAACAAGTTACTGCGCTTATGGGGCCATCGGGCTGCGGTAAGTCAACGTTTTTAAAGTCGCTGAACCGTATGTTGGATATTATACCCGACACGCATATTTCCGGAGAAGTGCTGTTTGATAACAAAAATGTTTATGCGCACGGAATTGATGTTGTGGAATTACGGCAGCGGCTGGGTATGGTATTTCAACGACCCAATCCGTTTCCTAAATCTATTTTTGAAAATGTTGCTTACGGATTAAAAATTATGGGCGGCTTCAGTCGCAGTGAAATTGCCGACCGAGTAGAAACAAGTCTGCGCGGCGCGGCGCTTTGGGATGAAGTGCAAAACCGGTTGAATCAAAGCGCGCTGGGATTATCCGGCGGGCAGCAGCAGCGGCTGTGCATTGCCCGCGCGCTGGCGGTTGCCCCCGAAGTGCTGTTGATGGATGAGCCGGCTTCAGCGCTAGACCCAATTGCGACATTGAAAATTGAAGATTTGATCCATGAGCTGCGTCAGCAGTATACTATTGTCATTGTGACTCATAATTTGCAGCAGGCAACTAGGGTTTCACAGTATACCGGATTTTTCTTGACCGGCGCGCTTATAGAATTTGGACCAACCGCGGATGTATTTGAACATTCGCTGGATGAACGCACCTATGATTTTATCATGGGGCGATTTGGATAACTATTTGCATGATATTTGGCGTGCGCTGCCGGCAAAGACAGGAGTTTTTATTATGGCGCGTGATGGATTTCAGATAGCGCTGCAGCAGATCGAAGAAGATTTGCTGAAGATGGCGGCTTTTGTTGAAGATGTTATAGCAAAGTCTATTCAGGCAATGACTCGCAGCGATAATCGGCTGGCTGACACAATCATATCGAATGATTCGGTTGTAGATGATCTGCGGGAACACATTCATGAACATGTTGCGCTTACCATTGAAAAGTGGGCGCCCTTGGGCAAAGCATTGCGGCGTATTTTGGCGTATCTTGTCATTGCAGATGAATTGGAGCGCATGGGTGACTATGGCGTGCATGTTGCTCGCAGCGCGCACGCAGGATTTCCTTCCATGCCGCTGACGCTTATTGGCAAAATGAGTGAATTGGCGCAGCAAGTGCGCGTGCAGCTGCGAAGCGGTGTTGCCGCTTTTGCGCAAAATGACACCGACGCGGCGCGCGCCGTATGCTTGAATGATACAGTTATTGATTTAGCTTACAAAGCATTATACCGGGAACTTCTAAAATATATGTGCGATTATTCAGACGCAGTGCAGGAAACAACTCAATTTTTGTTTACCATGCACGATTTGGAGCGCATCGGTGACCGTGTAGCGAACATTTGCGAGAGTATCATATATATAGAAACCGGTAAATATGAAAAACTTAATTAAAGGCTTACACCATGGTTTACACAATTCTGCTGACTGAAGATGAAGCCTCCATTCGCGATATGCTTGCGTACCGGCTTCGCTCGGAAGGATATAATGTTATTACATCTTCCGACGGCCCCGATGCGCTGGAAGCGGCGCATAAAACACATCCCGATCTCATTATTCTGGACCTTATGCTGCCGAAAATGGATGGATTGGAGGTGTGCAAGCAGTTACGGGCGAATACACAATTCCAATCGACTCCTATTATTATGTTGACTGCGCGTGTAGAAGAAAGCGATAAAATTATCGGTTTAGAGCTAGGCGCAGATGACTATGTAACAAAACCGTTCAGTTGGCCGGAGTTGCGCGCAAGGATCCGCACTCAGCTTAGGCGTACCGAAACGGGAGGATCGGCGCGCGGAGATATAGCTGCGCATGGCGTGCTTGAAGCAGACGATATGATGGTGGATATCGATCGCAGATTGGTTACGCGCAAATCGGTTGAAATAGAGTTGGCGGCGCGGCTGTTCGATTTATTGGTATATTTTATACAGCAGCGCGGGCTGGTTTTAACCCGCGCGCAACTGCTTGAAACGGTTTGGGGCTATGATTACGACGGTGATAATCGGACGGTAGATGTGCATGTACGCTGGCTGCGGGAAAAAATTGAGGACGATCCCTCCAACCCGCAATTTATTCAAACAGTGCGCGGAGTGGGGTATCGCTTCAAAATGTGAGATTACCGGTTCAGCGGCATACTTCATGTACATGATTTAAGCGCTTTCTTGTGCCGCCCCAGTATCCGGAGGATCCGGTTCGGTATCTGCATACGCAGAACTTTGACTTGCGCCAAACGAGATCTGCAAGTCGTGGAGCGCGCCGGAGAAAACTGCATTGGCCTTATTCATTGCCTCGTCTAAGTCTAGCTTATGATACAAAAACATGCGCAGCGATTTATCGGCTTCGACTGCTGCTTGCAGCCTTGCCCATTCTTTTGTATCTAACGACAGCGAATCTTTCAGTGTCAGCAAATAAGATCCCTGAAGTGAAGCAACCCTGCCGAACTCTTCGCTTGCGAAGCGCAGCCGTTCAATTTGCTGGGGGTGAACATGTATTTGCGCTAATAGCGACCAATGCGAGCCTTTCTCTTTTTTGTAATGTTTTTTAAGAATTTCGTCTAGCTCTGCTGCAAGAAAACCCATAAAACGCCTACTTTCACAACGGAAATATACCTAGAAAATAAATTGAAAGAATGTGGCGTTATGGCAGTTTTTACTTATTTTTTAGTAACGATCTGGCAATAACAATTCGCTGAATTTGGCTGGAGCCTTCAAAAATTTCAGTCACTTTCAAGTCACGCATAAAGCGTTCCAGCGGCCAATCTTTTACATAACCGGCTCCGCCCAGGATTTGAATTGCGTCGGAAACTACCCGCTGCGCCATGCCGGTTGAAAACAGTTTAGCCATGGCGGCTTCGCGTGTTGCCGAGCCATACGCATCCAGTGTGGCGGCTGCCTGAAAAGTCAGCAATTCTGCCGCTTCAATCTGCACGGCCATATCAGCGAGCATAAATTGCACACCCTGAAATTCAGCGATGGGTTTGCCAAACTGCTGACGTTCCTTAGCATACGCCGTTGCGATTTCCAATGAAGTTTTTGCTGTTCCGGCGGCGGCGGCGGCAACATTAATCCGCCCGCTGTCCAACGCGGAAAGAGCAATTTTCAGCCCTGCGCCTTCCGGACCGATTCTTTGTTCTTCCGCTATAACACAGTTGTCAAAGATCAGTTCTGCGGTTGGTGACGCATGCAGCCCCATTTTTCTTTCAATTTTTCCTACAGTAAAACCCGGAGTACCTGATTCTACTATAAAAGATGAAATACCTTTAGAACCTGTTGTTCCCGGCTCCCGCGCCATAACAATAACAACATCGGCGACATTGCCGCTTGTTACCCACGCTTTTGTTCCAGATAATGTATACGATCCATTTGCTAATTTGGCTGTTGTGCGTAAAGACGCAGGATCGGACCCTGCGTGAGCTTCGCTGAGCGAAAAAGCTCCCAATGTGGCGCCATTTGCCATGTCGGGAAGATATTTTTGCTTTTGCGTTTCCGAGCCAAATTGAGTAATGATTCCGGCAGCCATATTATGCACTGCAAGCCAAACCACTGTTGATAGATCTGCCGTCGCCAGTGTTTCATAAGCTACAGCCGCAGAAAGTCTGCTCAGCTTTGCGCCTTGCCACTCTTCGGGAATGGTTATAGCGGTAAGGCCTAAATCTGCTAAAGGAGTCATAAGCTCTCGCGGGAATCGTTCTTCTTCATCCCATTGGGCCGCAAAGGGAACAATACGTTCTTTTGCAA
This sequence comes from Chloroflexota bacterium, assembly GCA_021812265.1. Taxonomy (GTDB): domain Bacteria; phylum Chloroflexota; class Ktedonobacteria; order Ktedonobacterales; family JACDGC01; genus JAJYBV01. The sequence continues at coordinate 17,490 of JAKAOI010000004.1, forward strand.
AGCGCGCCAGCGTGCGCTGAATTTCTGTCTGCTCGTCATTGAGTAGTACGTTTTGCATAATATCCTCTTTTATTAAAGCATTTTACACATCAATGGTACATCAAAATCACCATCATCTGCAAAATTACTATAAAAA
>JAKAOI010000304.1 GCA_021812265.1 Chloroflexota bacterium
TGGTTCTCGGCTCTGAACCAGAGGGAGGTCTGGGGACACCTCAGAACCCGCATACAAAGGGCGCTCTGCGTTTTGTACATCCCCGATGTTCCGTGCTGCAGCAAAAATCTTCCCTTAAAAGCTACTTTAATATACTCATCTTTCAGGAAACATTACCACCTTTTCACAGAGCCGATGATTAAAAAAATGAATATTTAGAACACACTCAGCGAAACTCAGCGCGCCACACCAAACGCAAAAAAACTCCTCTTTTGCCAAAAAAGAGGAGCAGTCAGCGCCTAGGCCACTACATATGGCCGATTACCAAATTTGCAACTTGAACAAATTCATTTTGGATGGTTCCGTTATCAGAGGATCCTAATTTTGCGGAGCCATTTATATTGACATTTGTGATACTCAAAAGAATTTTCCCCACTGCAATATACAACACATCCCCATGCTCGTTTATGTTGCCGGCAGCAATCGACCCGGCCATAAACCAAGCTTGGTCCCCAACGCCGCTTACAGCATGGCTTACCTCAACAGTTACATTTGGATAATGAAACGCTTTAGCAGTTGCTTCCTGAGCAACTGGGCCTATTTGTGCGCCGGCCGGAAAATTTTCAAATCCCAACACCAAGGGCGCTTGCTGCGCGGCGTCGACAAATTGGCACGTGCTCAGGTTCTGCGAATTGGCAGGGTCTACCCCTACAATTGCGCTCACCGGACTAATCATCTGGTTTGCTTCCGCAAAAGAAAGCAGCCCTTCACAATACGCAGCGGTAGTAGTAGGAATCGCCGTTAATGGCGGTTTTGTTGGCTTCGCAGTCGGCTGCGGAGTGGATGTTGCCGCGGCGCTTTTAGAGCCATTCGCGCCGGTGGATGAGCCGTTTCCTGTAGTTGCCGCAGATGAACATGCCGCAGTAAAAAGCAGTAATACAGCCGCAATTCCGCACATGCATCGGATTCGAAATGATGTCATTTTCAGTCCTCCTTCAAAGGTTACTTAAAGTATATCTCTCTATTTCAGCAAGATATTATAGAAAAACCACGGAATAACCGGCAGTTTTGCTTGCGCGCCACAACTGCGTGATCATATTATGAGGTGAAATGTCTGCAAATCGTATTGCAAGGAGCGGGAGGATGACCTTAAATACCTTTCCTCATTTTGCGGCGGCTCTCAAGCATTACCGAATGAGCTGCAACTTCACACAGGAAACGCTGGCCGAAAAATCCGGCGTTAGTTTACGATCCATCAGCGATTTAGAGCGCGGTGTCAGCCGTTCGCCCCGCAAAGATACCGTTCAATTGCTTGCAAAAGCCATGCAGCTTTCCGATCAAGATGTACAGGTCCTTGTATCCTCAGCGGCTCCATCCGACCATTCCGGCGTTGGAAGCTTGGCGCTGTCACAGAACGATCCGCCGCTGATTGGCCGAGAAAAAGACGTGCGGGAAATTCTCAGCCTCCTGACAACATCTGCCGCGCGGCTGTTAACCCTTACCGGAGCCGCCGGAATTGGAAAAACGCGGCTGGTGTTGGCGTGCGCCGCCCAATTGCGCGAGACATTTCCCGGTGATATTGTTTTGGTCGATCTCGCCGCCATCACTGCTCCCCGATTTGCGCTTTCTGCTGTGTGCGCCGCGCTGGAATTGCGTGAGCAGCCGCAGTATTCATTGCAAGACACAATCATAAACGCAATCGCCGACCGGCCAACACTGCTGATCTTAGATAATTGCGAACATGTTTTAGAGGCCCGCGGATCCTTTGAAGCGTTGCTGGATCATTGCCCAAACGTAAAAATATTAGCGGCCAGCCGCGAAAAACTGAACATCACAAACGAAACAATTCTGCAGGTACAGCCGCTGGCCATCCCCAAAAATCTGCCGAAAGCCGAAGATGCGCATATAAGCGACTATCCCGCAGTAACGCTATTTTTAACATGCGCAAAAATGGCAGATCCAAATTTCGCGCCATTGCCGGCGCAACTGCGCGCGATCGCCAAAATTTGCATGCTGCTGGATGGCGTTCCGCTGGCCATCGAATTGGCGGCGTCGCGAGTTCCTGCGCTGACTCCGCGCGCCATACTCGAGCAGCTTTCCACCTCTGCGCCAAGCATCCTGAAAACTTGGCTGCGCGCCGAAAGAACACACGCCGATTCACGACAGCAAACATTACACAATGCGTTCTTATGGAGCTACCAACTGCTTACACCCCGCGAGCAAATCGCCTTCCGCAGGCTAAGCGTCTTCCCCGATGGCTGGACACTCGAGGCCGCAGAAGCCGCAGTAGCGTCACAAAACGCCGCCGAGTTAGATGAAATCCTTGTGTCTCTCCAAGAAAAATCACTCATTACCCGAGATCTCTCCGATGAAACCACCGAACGATTTCGCATGCGCTTTGTTGTGCGAACATTTGGCGTCGAAATATTGAAGGAACGCAAAGAGTACACTGCGGCCGCCCACGCTATTGCAGAATGGTATGCGGCCATGGCAGAGCGGCTGGAGCAAGAGCTTACCGGCGCAAATCAAGCCGAAAGCCTGCGCCGGCTGATAGAAGAGCAAGAAAATATTCGCGCCGCGCTGCAATGGTCGCGGGAGCAAGACGCCATCGCCATTGGGCTGCGTATTGCCGGCTCACTTTGGTGGTTTTGGGAAAATCGCGGTGAAATCACCGAGGGGCGAGAATGGCTGGAAGGTATGCTGACGCAGTGGCGCCGCCGCCTTATTGGCGTTGATAACGAGACGGTTACCCGTGTATACTATGGCGCAACCGTTCTGGCCATTCTTCAAGGCGATGTCGCCAAAGCAGAGACATTTGCGCAAGAATGTTTAACAAGAAAAATATCTCCGGAAAAACATGCCCGTATGCTGTTACTGCAAGGAAACTTGGCAAAACGGCGCGGCGATAAAGACGGCGCGTTCGCCTATTACTCCCAAGGGTTAACTATTTTGCGCGCAGCAAACGACACGAAAGGGCTGTTAGTAGCGCTGAATAATCTTAGCGCGCTGTTTATAGAACGCGGCGAAATTGAACACGCGCTGGAATTACTGCAAGAAAGTTTTGCGCTGAAACGCGCTATCGGCGATCAACGCGGCATAGCGGTAGGGTATATCAATCTCGGCGAGGCTTATAAAACGCAGCAAAATTTTCTTCAAGCGCGTTCCGCCACGCAGGAAGCGTTGACTATTTTTCTGGATTTAGGCGATATCCAAGGAATCACCATTGCGTTAAGCAACCTTGGTGAAATCGCCGACGCAATGCGCGAGAGCGAAGCGGCAGTGGCGGCATATACCGGCAGCATGGAATATGCGCAGCGAATGGAAGATCGCTCGGCCTTGGCGCAAACACTATGGCGGCTGGGCAATGTCCTTGCCAAGCAGCGGCAAACACAGGCAATTACACATCTGCGAGAAAGCGCGCAGATATTTCGGGAATTAAACGATAACAACGGCGCCGCAAACGCAACTGCAGACCTTGCGGCTTTCCTTGCAGATTTGGGAGAATGGCAAGCGGCGGCGGAAGAATTAACCGGAATAGCTTCGCTGCTGCCCTGCACAGATGAAGCAACCCGCCACAAGATTTCCTCATTGCAAGGAAAAATTCAGCAGCGATCCATCGCGATTTCCGGAGCAGATCCATAGCGCAAGCCGCCGCCAACAAAGGCTTTCGCTGCAGCAATGGAACATCGGGGATGTACAAGGGGCGGCGCCCCTTGTACGGGGTTCTGGGGTGTCCCCAGACGACCTCCCTTTGTTGCAGAGATATGAGAAACATGCGCTTCTCTT
>JAKAOI010000305.1 GCA_021812265.1 Chloroflexota bacterium
ACATAATGTTGCGCAGTTTACATGCATGAATGTCAGCGAGCAGTGTTCATTTTTAGGGAACGTTGCTCGCTGTTGCATTATCTTTGCGCCCTATATATTTTGCGCTTTTTTGTGAAATGTGAGTTAGAATAGATCACCGTGAATGAATTACAATGAAAATAGACGTAATGTGAAAACCTCTGTTTATGAAAGGATCTGTATGATTCTGCCCAAAGAGCGTGATTCTCGCTTCATCACCATTCGCCGCGGCGGGACGCTCACCGATTCAGATCATTGCCTTCTCGCTTTGTGGGCCGCCGTATGCGCGGAGCATGTTCTCCCGCTATTCGTGTCGGCTCGGCCGTATGATCCGCGTCCGCGTCAGGCAATTGAAGCGGCGCGCGCGTGGACACGCGGAGAACTTAAAATGATGGAAACACGCGCTCTGGGCGGTCACTCAATGGGCGCAGCGAGAGATTTACGCGGCGCGGCGCGTTTTGCCGCGTATGCTGCGGGTCAAGCGGCAGTGGTTGCGCATGTAGCGGCTCACGAGTTAGGCGCCGCCGCCTATGCAATCAAAGCTGCGCAAGCTGCAGTTTCTGAAGATGAACGTGAGCAAGTTGGCAGGCAGGAATGCCGCTGGCAACGTGACCATCTGCCGGATGCGATTCGTGATCTTGTTCTGGACGATCAGCGGCTGCGAAATGATATCTGCTGGTCGGTATTCGCCTGCTGAAGGTTGGCTGGTGTGCGCTAAATCTGCCCATCCTTGTTATTCTGCTGGGAAATGTCCTCATGAATATTTATGACTTATTGTCCTCAAATTTAAGTCATATGTGTCTATACATGTATAGGCAGGTTTGATACAATTGTTTTATTATGGGATTTTCTCAATAAACGTTTTCTAATTGGGGCGTTCAACAGCATCTTAAATAAGTAATTCTAGAAGTAGACCCTGCTGCCTTTGGGTTTCCTGCAAAATCCGATGGATTGTGCGCTAGTTTTGTTAACATGTTAGCCCCTCTTATACAGTTTCAAAGGATTATTTATGAGTCAATCAAAACTACAGCGTAAAGAAAATACTAATGCGGAAGACGGCGAGCAGAAAAGCGAAATTTCTCACCAAGTTACTCAACGTGTCGCTACAATGACGATGTTGGATGAAACCGGCAAACAGGAATTAAGCAAAAAAACACCGGGGAAAAAATTTGTTTCCGCGCAGTTTATTGTCGCCATTGCGTTAACTATGCTGCAAACTATATTTGTTCTTATGTCGCTGCTGCCGCAAACATATGCGGCAAGGCTGGGCTGGTCTTCTACCGACGGACCGTTTCCCACATCTATTGTTCCTGTGGTTGCGGCCATATATTATGTAACTCCTGTAATCATCGGCTTTTTATGCAAACGTTGGGAAACAGCGCTTATTTTGGCTACCCTTCCGGCGTGGATTGGTGTCGGTTTATTTACCATCGGCGCCTCTACTCATAATGGTGTGTTTGCCATGACGAGCAGCGCGCAGCCGTCTTATACCGTCGGTATGTTGGAATTGTTTGCGGCGCTTGGCGCGTTGGGCTGGATTTTGCATAAAAATACACCCAGCTTGTCGCGGCTGTTTTCCGGCAAATAACTATATCGTCGGGAAACCGGCTTAAGCAAGATCACCGGTTGTTATGCTGCCCTTCAGGACGAACTCCCCGGTGGGAGTTTTGTTGCCGGAAGACGGCTCTAAAGAAACCGCCAAAGATTGGTATAGTTGTATCGGGCGCTCTGCAGTAAGAATTGCCGCGCCAAAACCGCCGGGTGGAAATGTAAATAATGGGCCTGCTTCAACGTGTTCCATGTCGGCGTACAACCAAATTTGATATTGCGCGCGCTCATCCGGAGCCGGCAGCCCATGACTAATCAGCGCGCCGGTTTTTTGATCCGGAGATCCGATAAATCGCGCGGTTGCGGTGGGGTTTGCGGATGTTCCCGGGATATCCCAAATGTGACATGTGGGGTTGCATAATATTTCCATTATCGCGGCGGTAATGGAGTCTTTTTCGGGTAATGGCTTTGGCGCTTTGCCTAAAAAACTTTTCACTTTATCTAAAAGAGCGCTGAAAGGTGTTTGGTGTTTTGTTGCTTCGCCGGCGCCGGATTCACGCGCTACCCGCGAAAGTACTTTTGCCCGCAAAGATGTGTCTATCTGAATCGGAACCGGAGTAAACAGCAAAATATCAGCAGTGCGCTGATAATCAAGCATAGCTTGTTTACAGGGATTGCATATGCTGAGATGATTTTCTACTTTTTCTGCTTCATCCGGCTCTAATGCGCCCAAGACGTATGAACCGAGATCATCTTGAACATGTTGTGGCTGCACAGTATTGACAACCTGCTCTCATAAATTTTTTCCGTTGCTTGTGACTATGCGCCGCAGTCTGATCCGCTGTCATGTATGGCGGTGGTTAAGCGGCCTTCATCGATCAGAAATTGCCGCATTTTTTGCATTCCTAACCGTATTCTACTCTTAATTGTGCCTATTGGATCTCCCAACGCCGCGGCAATTTCCGAGTGAGACATCCCGCCAAAATACGCTAATTCAATGGTTTGCTTCTGCTGCTCATTTAGTACAGCCATGGCGCGGCGCACTAACTGAGCTTGTTCGTCATTGATGGCGGAAAGCTCTGGGTTCGCCTCGTCGCTGGTGTCTGCCTGCAAATTTTCGGTAACAGTGACATCAAGCTGAGCGTTTATTGGTCTGCTTTGCCGTTTACGCACTTCGTTTAACGCGGCGTTATGAGCGATCCGCAAAATCCATGTTTGGGGATTTGCCTTTTCCGGTTGAAAAGACGCTGCGTTTCGCCAAACACGGACAAATACTTCTTGTGTCACTTCTTCAGCTGTTTCATGATCGCGGGTAATTTTATACGCCAGCGCATATACCCGAACGCCAAAAATATCATATAACGGCCCAATTGCAGTTTCATCGCCTTCTGCTAATTGCGCAATCAGCTCTAAAGCGTCTTGCTGTTCTTTGTGTGTCAGAGAAATCTGCTCCTGCTCTAAATATGTCACTGCCTTACTATTTTGTAGTATACCATATACAGCAACGGCCCAATAAACTAAGCGGAAGCTGTCACGTTGGTGTGTTGGTCCGTCCATATGCCGCGCCATATTTTCTTATGGTTGCAGCAATTCAATAAAACGTCTGCGCATTAATTTACCTGCGGCGTTGCGCGGCACATCATCTGTAAATACTATTTTGCGGGGACATTTGAATTTTGCCAGCCGCTGCGCCGCGTATTCCCGTAACTCTTGCGCCGTTAATTGTGATCCCTGCCGCAGCTTTATCAACGCTGCGGGGACCTTGCCCCATTGCTCATCATCTATGCCGCAGACGCCGGCGTCTGCAACATCCGGATGGCCGGTGAGAACGGCCTCAATTTCAGCGGGATAAATATTTTCTCCGCCGGAAATAATAAGATCTGCGCGGCGATCGTGAATGTAGATGTATCCTTCTTCATCCCGCGAACCGATATCACCGGTTGCAAACCAGCCATTTTGAAACACAGATGTGTTTAAATCGGTTAGATGATAATAGCCTTTGGTGATTGTTGGGCCTTTCAGGTATATTTCGCCGGCTTCATGCGCCGCCGTTTCTTTGCCGTCGCGCAAAATTTTAAGCTGCACAGCCGGCAGCGGCCTGCCTGCCGAGCCGATTTTGCGCAATGTGTCTTGCGGCGCAAGAGTTACTGCCTGTGAACACGATTCTGTTAAACCATATGTTTGGCAAACCGGCGCG